>SFOF01000142.1 GCA_004552515.1 Clostridiales bacterium | reverse complement strand
TACGGCACCAGCATGGTCTATCCGCCCAGCGCCATGGGCGCGCACGTCAGCGCCAGCCCGAACCACCAGACCGGCCGCTCCACCTCGATCAAGATGCGCGCCGATGTCGCCCTGGGCGGCAACTTCGGCTTCGAGCTGGATCTCAACAAGCTCAGTGCCGAGGATCTTGAGGAGTGCCGCAGGGCGGTCGAGACGGTCAAGGCCGTGCGCGACACGCTCCAGCAGGGCGAGTTCACCCGCCTGGAAAGCCCGTTCGACGGCAATTTCGCCGCCTGGCAGTTCGTCGGCGACGAGGGCCGCGACGTTGTGCTCTGCACCTATCAGCGTCTCGTGCGCCCCAATCCGACCTGCCACCGCGTCTTTATGAAGGCACTCTGCCCCGACGCGCACTATCGCGACATCGAGAGCGGCGCGGTCTACTCCGGCGCGGCGCTCATGCACGCGGGCCTGCCGCTGCCCAAGGCGCACAACGACTACAGCAGCTGGATTTTCCGCTTCCGCAAGGTATAATAATCAGAGATTGAACGCATAAAGGCCGCCGCCCCGTCCGCAGATGAAACGCGGACGGGGCGGCGGTTCCTTATGAGCCAGAAATTGGACGTTCAGCGTCGTCAAGCGCGCCTAGGCATCGGGGATTTTCACAAACATATGCGCGCTCTCGGCAGGAATCACCGAGTGAAACAGCGTAAAGGGATAGCGCCTTTTCCCATGCGCCGCGCCATGAATCGCAATTTCAATGAGCAGCGCGCCTTCACCGGCGGGCAGCTCGCCCAGAGGCACGCGAATTTCTTCCTGACCGCCTTCAAACGTCATAGCTCTAATTTCACCCACGGCCGGCTGGTTTTTAAACACATATGTGATTTCGCCCGGGCATCGCAGCTGCGGCGCCAGTTCCTCCCCGTGCGCCCCCCAGACGACCGCGTTGCATTCTCCAAAATCCGTTTCCTCGGCCGTAAAGAGCACTTCGCCCTGCCGGACAGCTGCTGCCCGCGCCGCATAAAGCGTAAACGAATATCGGCTTTCACGCGTCACATCGCCCGCCAGCACGAGCGCGCTATCCCGAACAGAAAGACGCATTGTACCGGGGCATTCGCCATAATAGTTGACAAAATCGCACTCGAAACCACGCGCGTCGCCATCCAATTCAACAAAGCGCCATGCGCCGTCCACCTCGACGCCGCTGCTGCCCACACTGATCAGATAGCGCCCCGCCTGCAATGTCAGGGGATAAACCTTTTCATACGTCTCGCCCGGCTCCAATATCCAGTCGAGCCTTTTGCGCGTATCGGCCATATTGGCCGGCGCAACGTTCAGCCAGACGTCGCCCGACACGCGCTGATCGCTCTCATTTTTCAGCGTCACGCGCGCTTCTCCGTGCCAGCGTCCCCGTTCATCGCATTCAAACGGACTGAGTTCCAGCGTTGAAGCGATATGCCGGATCGGCCGCAGCGTCTCGTCGGCGGAAAACGTCACATTTTTCACATAGTCGCGAACATCCAGCCGACATTCCTCTGCCGTACGCGCTGCGCGGCCCAGCATCGTGACGTTTTCAAAGCGTACGTTTTCAATGCCATGCGCCGCATCCAGCCCTTCGAGGCGACTCGGTTCGGGCGGAATCTCCAGCCCAGGCTTGCCGACGAGCGCAATATTGCGGAAGAGAATATCATGGATGCGTCCCTTGCGCGTATCGGTACTCCAGACGGAGTTCGTCATGCGGAAGTCAAACAGCTGCGCGCCCGGCGCATCCTCTATTCGGATATTCTCGAATATCACATCGTGAACGTCAGCGCGATCGCCGTGATGCGCACCCATAAGCGGATATCCGGTCGTCGAATGAATGATGTCGATATCCTCATAGCGCAGGCGGCTCACCTCATCGGCGCGCAGCGACACGCCGATCTCTATCGGCCGCGCGAAGTCGTTCCAGAGCGTGCAATGCCGGAACGTTACGTCATGAACATCCCCCAGCCCTTCAAAGCCGGCTGAAAAGTCGGAATCCGTGCCCGGATAATTATAGTGGACGCTGCGCTTGTCGGTCTCGTCCACGCCCTTGACCACCAGAGAATCATCCCACACGCGCGTGAAAACATTCTCCACCAGAAAACGCCGCGAACCGCACACGTCGATGCCATCCGTATTGCCACGGTGACCGATAATCTTCACGTTGTCGATCACAACGTCTTCGCAGCCGAACACGCGGATGCACCAGAACAGCGAATCCAGCACGCAAATGTCCTCAATGCGCGCGCCCCGAACGCCCACCAGATCGACGGCCACCCTGTGACGTACATCGCTGTATTTTCCATCATCCACGCAGCCCGCGCCGCAGACCAGCAGATTTTTGCAGCCGTTAAACTCGAGCTTTCCCAATAGCCGCGCGCCCTCGTCGATATAGACGATCACGTCGTCGCCGCCGATCACCAGCTTGTCAATATCATGTACGCCGGCAGGATAGTAATAGACGCGCGCGTCGTTCGCGTCAAATCCGTAGCTTCTCACCGGCGAAGCAAATACGCACAGATTGCTGTGCGCCGTGCCGTTGATCTCAAGTGAAAAATTGCACGCGCCCCTGAGACGCAGCGTCATTGTATGCTCGTCCCGAATCTCAGCCTGAAGCCCCAGCGACAGCGGCCGGACGACCGCTTTCCTGACAGCCGTTTCAGAATGAACCGTCAACACGGTCTCGCCCGAAACGCGCAATATGACAAATTCGGCCTGCTCCGTCTCGTTATACGGCACAGGACGGACGGTCGTCTCGCCGACCGGTACAATGCGTTCACCCGCGTATACGCGATAGTTCATGCCTTTTTCTCCTTCGCATTCTTGCCATTAAACTACATCAAGACCGCCGCACCCTATAGGACGCAGCGGTCATATCGCTATGCTATTCAAACATCCTTTGAAGCTCTTCAAACTTCTCGTGCGTGATCAACGCGTCGCGCGCCGTGCCGTGGAGCTTGACGATGAACGTCCAGCGACCGTAGGGCGTAATCGAATCGATTTGATTGATGTTGACGATGTAGGATTTGTGCGTGCGGAAGAACACGTCTTTGGGCAGCTTTTCCTCGATTTCGCCCAGCGAATCGCCCGTCGAATAGCGCTTGCCGTCGATGGTATCGATCACCGTCATGCGATCCTCGCGCTGCACGAGCAGTATGTTGTCCATGCTCACGAAGCTCAGGCCGTCCTTGCCGCGCAGCATCAGGCGGCCCGACGCGGGACGTATCGGCTTTTCGGCCAGCGGCGTTTGCGGGCTGCTCTCCGCGCGCTCGCAGAGCCGTTCGCGCGCCAGCTTGAGCGTCTTGAGCGCCCGCTCCAGCTTGAAGGGCTTGAGCAGATAATCGAATGCGTACACCTCAAACGCGTCTGACATATAGCAGTCGTGCGCAGTCGAAAAGATGATGACAACGCGCGGATCACGATCCTGTATGGCGCGGGCGCAGGACAGGCCGTCCATCTCGGGCATTTCCACGTCCAGAATCACCGCGTCGGGATGCTCACGGTCGAAGATTTCGAGCATCTGCGCGCCGTTTTCCGCCTCGCCGATCAGCTCATAGCCGCCGTCGCGCTCGATGATCTTGCGCAGGATCGTCCTCATGCCGGCGTCGTCGTCCGCGATGGCAATGCGCACGTTCTTCATCGGGCGCTCCACCTCCTCTGGCGCTCACAGGGGCGCTTGAGGATCTCCGCCATGACGACGGCGCGGCGCATCTGCTCGGGCGTCAACTCGGCGACGGGCGTTTCCTCTTCGTCCACGGCCTGCGTTTCGCCCACAACGTCCTTGCGATTGACGTGAACCTGCGTTTTGACCCTGGTTTCAACCTCGGTTTTAACGCGCGTCTTGACCTGCTGCTGCGCGTGGACGAATTTCTCGCCCATGCCCTGATGATCGGCGACCTCCATCGAGCCGCCGAGACTGCCGTGATCGCAGCTGCGGCTCTCGCCCTCGTCCAATACAGTGGGCGCATGGTCGCTTTCATCCAGCGGAGCGCACGCGTCGAACACAGCCGCCGATTCCTCCGCGCTCTTCACGGGTGCTTCAGTCGGCTCGCTCTTTACCGCGGGCGCGGCCTTCTGCGCGGACGGCTGCTGCGCCTTGCCGGGCGCGTTATTAACCACCTTTTTACCGGCTTTCATGACGCGCCCGACGGCCCATACGATAATGATGAGTGCTATAATCGCCTGCAATGCGATTCCTCCTTCCAGTCAGCCCGGAAGCGAAATCACTTGCCGGCCTTGCTTTGATCCTCGTTCTTCTTGCCGGTGCCGGAGATGGCCTCGCGCATCTTCGTGTCGGAGATGACGTTCTGCATCTGATAGTAGTCCATCACGCCCAGCTTGCCCTCTTCGAGCGCCCTGGCCATGGCGTGCGGCACCTCGGCCTCGGCCTCGACCACCTTGGCGCGCATTTCCTGCACGGCGGCGATCATTTCCTGCTCGTGCGCGACGGCCATGGCGCGGCGTTCCTCAGCCTTGGCCTGAGCGATGCGGCGATCGGCCTCGGCCTGATCCATTTGCAGCTGCGCGCCGATGTTGCGGCCCACGTCCACATCCGCGATGTCGATGGAGAGGATTTCGAACGCCGTGCCCGCGTCCAGGCCCTTGCTCAGCACGGTCTGGCTGATGCGGTCGGGATTCTCGAGCACTTCCTTGTGCGTCTCGGAGGAGCCGATGGTGGTGACGATGCCCTCGCCGACGCGCGCGGTGATGGTTTCCTCGCCCGCGCCGCCGACCAGACGGGCGATGTTAGCGCGCACGGTCACGCGGGCCTTGGCGCGCAGCTCAATGCCGTCCTTGGCGATGGCGGCGACAACAGGCGTCTCGATGACGCGGGGATTGACGCTCATCTGCACGGCCTGAAGCACGTCGCGCCCGGCCAGGTCGATGGCGCGGCAGCTTTCAAACTCCAGCGGGATCTGCGCGGACTCCGCGGCGATGAGCGCGTTGATCACGCGATCGACATTGCCGCCGGCCAGCAGATGCGCTTCCATTTCGTTCATGTTGACCTTGAGGCCCGCCTTGGTGGCCTTGATCAGCGGCAGCACGATGCGGGAGGGATTGATGCGGCGGAAGCGCATACCCACCAGCGTGCCGATGCTGACGTGAACGCCCGACGCGACCGCCGAGATCCACAGGCTCAGCGGCACCAGATTGAAGAACACGATGAGGAAAATGACAATCAGCGCGAGGATGATAACCAAACCAATCGATTCAAGACCCATGTAGGACTCCCCTTTCCTATCTGTAAGCGGCGTTTGCCGCCCCGTTTCCGATAACCCTTACTTCTTTTCGCGGACGAATATCCGATTGCCCTCGACGCGGGTCACCTCGATGGGCGCGCCCTCGCCGATGAACTCGCCGTCCGTGTACACATTCAGGCGAACGCCCTCGAACTCGCCCACGCCAGCCGGCCGCAATATCGTGCGCGCCGTGCCCTGCTTGCCGACGTAATACGCCAGATCGTCTCCGGCCTCCTCGGGCACGCTGACCTCCTTGAGAATCAGCCCGGCCTTCGCCATGCGGCCGCGCGCCCGCGACGCGGTGCGGATCGATATGAACAGCGCCACGGAGAGAAGCGCCGCCACAACCAGCATCATGATCAGCCCCGCTACGACGCTGCCGTCGGCCAGAAAATAGATCGACACGCCCAGGCAGAGCAGGCCGCTGATGCCCGGCACGCCGAAACCCGGCACATACATCTCCACGACAACCAGAAAAAATCCGACGATCAGAAGCACGATCCAGATCAGATTTGCGCTCGATGAAAACGCATTGAGCAGCTGCGTCATCTGATCTCACCTCCTTTTCATCAACTGATCCCATTATACAATGCGAAAAGGCATTTGAAAAGAGCC
>SFOF01000013.1 GCA_004552515.1 Clostridiales bacterium | reverse complement strand
CATTGTTCGTAAACCTCCGTCACCATTGATTCAATCTGCGTCAAGGATTCTTCTTCAACCATAAGTGGGATATGTGCAATATCTTTAGTTTGTGATGCGCCCACTATCCTTTCCACATATTCAAGTACAATATGGTTGCTTGTATCAAGACACTGTGTGCGGCTATTTATCCTGATTGCAAAAACATTCTCTCCGAACATCGTTACCGATGTTTTCGTCTTGCTTCGAGTTAGAGTAATATGCTTCGCATCATTCGTAATGGCTATCATGAACTGTAATATCTCTTCCGGCGTATTGCCGCCAAAGGCGTACTTTAACATTCGTCTCCCTCCGCGTTATGTATTTATTAGCAATTCAATTATACCATTACTTACAGTTCAGTTCAACTGCTTTCGCCAGTTTCATTAAATCTTTTTATGTTGCCTAATATCGAGCGCAAAATCAGCGGAGCCGATTCGTTCGGCTCCGCTGATTTCATATTATGCGTTTTCAAGGCCGCGATTTTCCATTTCAGCGCTTCTCCGCGCCCAGCGCGTCAACGTTGATGCCGGGCAGGCGCATCAGCGTCTCGCTGCGACGATAGCCCGCGCGCGCGGCCAGATTCACCGCGTCGCTCATCTGCCAGCGCACGTCGCAGATCGCCTCGGCAATGCGGGACTGATAGAAATAATCGCGCGCAACCTCCATCAGATAGCCGCCGACGCCCCTCCTGCGCCATGCGGGCGTGGTATACGCCAGGCCGATCACGCCGGTCTGCTGCGTCCTGGCCCAGCAGAGCAGCTCGCCGGCCAGGCCATCCCGCGTGGTCAGCAGGAAGCGCCGGAAGCAGGGGCGCTGCACGGCCGCGTCCAGCCACGCCTCAGGCTCGGGCAGCTTGAAGAGCTTTTCGGCGCGCTTGAGGAAGAAGGCGCGCTCGACGGGATCGCCCAGCCGGTCGTTGACGAACGTGCAGCCCGCGGGCAGCGGCGCCGTGCTCGAGCCGGGTACGATGCGGCGGCGCATACGGATGCGCGCGTCGTCGTCAATGAAGCCCAGCGAGCGCAGCTGCTCCATCAGCGCGCCGTTCTGCACGGGACACTCCGTATAAATGCGGGCGTTCACGCCGGACTGAGCGCGCGCGAGCGCCATGGCGCGGGCAATACCGGCGGCATACAGCTGGAGCCGTGCCTCGGGACGGCCCTGCACGCTCAATTTAAGCTCGTAGGGACGGCCGGGCATCAGATGCTCGTTCATGAGCGGCTCAACGTCGCAGCGGCCCAGGCTGTTGGCCTGCCGGTCAAGGGCGACAAAGGAATTTTCGAGCGGCGTCTTGCCCGAGGTGACGTTCTGGATAATCATGTGCGTGCTCCCATCTCAGCTTTAGAACTGCTTCTTATCATACACCATTTCGACGTTTTTTTCAACCCGTCAATCGCCGCGCGGGCGGCCGTATGGACTTCTCGGCAAAAACTTTTACGCGCGCTGCGGCAGGGTTTGGCGGCGCGGCATCGAATATAGCGAATAAACGCAATCCGCAACAATCTGTCAGGAGAAAAGACGCATGAACGCTGAACGCTATTTAAGCCGCATCGGCCTGAAGGAATCGAGCCTGCCGCCCACGGCCCAGACGCTCGAGACGCTGCAAAGGGCGCATCTTTACGCCGTGCCCTACGAAAATCTGGACATACTCGCCGGCAAGCCGATCGCGCTTGAACGGGAAGCGCTGTATGAGAAGATTGTAACGCGCCGGCGCGGCGGCTACTGCTTTGAGCTGAACGAGCTGTTCGGGCATCTCCTGCGCGCGCTGGGCTACAATGTGACCGACAGCTTTGGCCGCTTCCTGCGCGGCGAGACGGAAATCCCCATGCGGCGGCATCATGTGCTGCTGGTTTCCTGCGAAAACGGCGAACGCTTCCTGTGCGATGTGGGCGTGGGCAACGGCTCGCCCACCCGCCCCGTGCCGCTGATCGAGGGAAAAGCGCTGATCGACGGGCGGGATACCTATCGCCTGCGCCGCGACGATTTCCTCGGCTGGGTGCTCGAGGAGGCCTACAAGGGCGGCTGGCGGGACGTTTATTCCTTCACGGAGGAAAGGCAGCTGAGCGTCGATTTTGTCGCCACGTCGTTCTACTGCGAAAAGTCGCCTGCCTCGCCGTTCAACAAAGCGCCCATGATCTCCCTGCGCACTCCCGAAGGGCGCAAAACCCGCGACGGCGATGAATTCCGCATCTTCGACGCGTCCGGCGTGCGCGTGATCACGCCCGAAACGCCGGAGGAGGCCGATCGCCTGACGCGCGAGTGGTTCGGCCTGAGCGATTGACAAAAAACCGGCAATTTTCGCCGAATCGTGAAATTTGCTCGAAAGGGACTTTACAGACGGGGCGGCGAAATGATATACTACACAAGGATAAAAAAGCTCCGGAGGGACAGGCTGAATTCTTCGGCGCGGCATGAAGGCATATGATTCTGGAGGGACACAATAATGGGCATTAAGATGGGTATTATCGGCTTTGGCTATATGGGCCACTGGCATCTGAAGAACGCCCCCAAGGTGGACAACGTCGAGGTTGTCGCCGCGTATGATATCGATCCGGCGCGCGTGGCCGAGGCTCGCGAAACCGGCCTGGTCGGCTTTGACACACTGGACGAATTCCTGAAGAGCGATCTGTTCAATCTGGTGCTGGTCGCCACGCCCAATGACAAGCACTGCGAGCTGGTGTGCGCCGCGCTGAACGCCGGCAAGAACGTCATCTGCGAGAAGCCGGTCGCCATGTCGCTGGCCGAGCTGGACAAGATGATCGACACCGCCAAGGCCAACAACAAGCTGTTCACCGTTCACCAGAACCGCCGCTGGGACAAGGATTTCCGCATCGTCAAGGAAGTGTACGATTCCGGCGAGCTGGGTCATGTCTATTCCATCCAGACCCGCCTGCACGGCTCCCGCGGCGCGATGTTCGGCTGGCGCGCCGAGCCGGAGCATGGCGGCGGCATGATCTACGACTGGGGCGTCCATTTCGTCGATCAGCTGCTGTTCATGATGGGCTTCGACTGCGTCAAGAGCGTTTTCTGCAAGACCGAAAACGTCAAGACGCCTGAGGTTGAGGACTACTTCATGATGGTCATGGATCTCAAGAACGGCGCGAACGTCCAGATGGAAATCGGCACCTGGGTGCTCAAGGCGCTGCCCCGCTGGCTGGTGCTGGGCGACAAGGGCACGCTCTACATCAACGACTTTACGCGCAACGGCGGCATCATCTCGGTCGATGAGAGCGTCGAGCCGGAAGAGATCGTGGTCATGACCACCTCCGGCCCCACCCGCACCTTCGCGCCCCGCGGCAAGAAGGAGATCATCGAGCGCGAGCTGCCCGATTCTCCGGCCGATCTGACCGAATACTACGCCAACCTGCGCGACGCGATCGATGGCAAGGCCGAGCTGATCGTCAAGCCCGAGCAGGTGCGCGCGGTCTTTACCGTGCTCGAGGCCATGTTCAAGTCCGCAAAGACCGGCGAAATGGTCAAGCTGTAATCGAATCTATTGCCGAAGCGCCCGACGGGAGTTCTCCTGCCGGGCGCTTTTCGCGCGCATTTTTCGCTCGCCGCGGCGCATAGCATGGAGCGGAAAGGGAGCGTGATGGTCATGAACGATCGGCTTTTCAGGGGACTGGGCACGGCGCTGATAACGCCGTTTCGCGGTGGCGAGGTGGACTGGGCGGCATACGACAATCTGATAAAGCGGCAGATCGCCGCGGGAGCAGACGCGCTGATTATCTGCGGCACGACGGGCGAACCGGCGACGCTGACCGCACGGGAACGCGAATCGCTCATCCGCCGCGCCGCCGAGCTGTGTCAGGGGCGCTGCGCCGTCGTCGTGGGCACGGGCGCGAACGACACGTCCCGCGCGGTCGAGCTGTCCCGGCAGGCTCAGGCGGCGGGTGCAGACGCGCTGCTGCTGGTCACGCCCTATTACAACAAGACCACGCAGGCCGGGCTGATCGCGCACTATACGGCGGTGGCCGAAAGCGTCGATCTGCCGATGATCCTCTACAACGTGCCCTCGCGCACGGGGCTTAATCTGCTGCCCGAGACGGCGGCGGCGCTTTGCCGGCACGAAAACATCTGCGGTGTCAAGGAAGCGAGCGGAAATCTGTCGCAGATCGCCGCTCTGGCGCGGCTGCGCGGCGAGAACATCGCGCTCTATTCGGGCAACGACGATCAGACGCTGCCGGTGCTGGCGCTGGGCGGGCAGGGCGTGATCTCCGTGGCGGGCAACGTCTGCCCGGAGCAAATGCGCGAGATCACATCGCGCTGGTTCGCGGGCGACGCGGCGGGCAGCCGGGAACGCCAGCTCGCGCTGCTGCCGCTCATCGACGCGCTCTTTTCCGAGGTGAACCCCATTCCCGTCAAGGCCGCGCTGTCCATGCTGGGGCTGTGCGAGGCCGACGTGCGGCTGCCGCTCGTCCCCGCGACGAAGCTGTGCCGCGCGCGTCTCAATGACGCGATGCGCGCGCTGGAGCTGATTCCATAGCCTATAAAAAGGCCGCCGCTTCACGCTCATGAAACGGCGGCTGAATCTCAGCAATCAGACGTTGAAATCGCAGGCGACGGAGGACTCGCGCACCTCGTGCATCCGCTTGCGAATGGGCTGGTGCAGCGGGTGGGTCTGATACGCGTCAAAGGCGGCGCGGTCGGCGAACGTGCAGACCAGCGCAATGTCATAGGAGCGCTCGCTGCCCAATATATCGGCGCCGGCTTCCAGATCGACCAGTCCCTCAACGCGGCCCTTCATCGTGTAGAAATTCTGAACCAGCGCGGGGATCTCGGCCTTGAACTCGGGCTTGATGCGGAAAAGAACGATATGACGGATCATCGATGAATCCTCCTTATCAGTTTATGGCTTCATTATACCCGGAAAGCGGCGGCAACGCAACCGCCCCGTGTTATGAAAGGCGGCAAAAACGTGCAAACAATGCTTCTGATAACCTCGGACGCGCCCGGGATCATACTAACCGGCGGGCGGCTGGCGGGTGAAATCGGGCCAGAAAAGCCGCTGTCCTTCCCGGTCTGTCCCGCCGGAACGCTGTATATCGAGCATCGTCCCTTCGGCGGCGAGCGCGCGCCGCTGTGCGTAAAGCTCGACTGGGAGCGCGAAGCGCCCGTGGACGCTCAGCGCGGCGTCAGGATAACGCTCTGGCCGGAGGGCGTCGCCGAGCTGTCTCTCACGCCGCCGCCCCTGTACGCCTACGGCCTGACGCGCACCGTTTCTGGGCTGGACGTAACGCTGCGCCCCGCCACGGGCGAGCTGATCGTCTGCCTGGGCGAGGGCGGCGCGGCCTGCGCTGTGCCGGCGGGCGCGGACTGGCCGCATATTGCCCGTCTGCACGGCGCGATCGTGCTTTCAGGGCGCTGTCCAAACGGAGAATATGCCGTCGTGCTCGACAGCGCCTGCCGCCATGTGCTCTTCTCAGGCGAGGGACGCGCCGCGTCGATGCAGAAAAACGGACGGCTGCGCATCGAACGCGCGCTGGACGATCTGCCCGGCGCCGTGCGCGCGGAGGAATGGCTGCCGGAGGGCGATATGTCGCGGCCGCTGTCCATAACCACGCTCTGGCCGGACGGCGCGCCGAGACGGCCCCATACGCCGCGCGATACGGCGCTGTGCACGGCGCGGCTGCTCATGCTGGGCGAAACGGAGCGGGCGGCGGCGCTGTTCACGGGCGGACAGATCGACGATGCGGCGCGCGCCGTCTGCGCCTACGACGCGTGCGTTCCCCTGCCCTTCGCGCCCAGAGACGGACGGAGCGCCGTCGCGCTGATAAAGCGGCAGAGCGACAGCCTGACTCGTGCGGACGCGGCGTATTACCGCGCCGTGCCGGATGAGAAAAGCGGCTGGCTGCTGGAAAGCCTGCGCATGGATGAGCGAATTGAAACAACTTTATGAACAATCGCCCGCCGGACGCGTTTTGAAGCCGGACTGTGGTATAATACCCTCAGATACAGAACAGCCGCGCCCGTAAAGCGCGAACATACAACCTCATGAGGAGGACGACGTCAATGTTTTATATGGATCCGACATACGCCATACTGATCCCCGGCCTGCTGGTGTCCCTCTGGGCGCAATGCCGCGTGGACAGCGTGACACGCAAATACGCCCGCGTTTCCGCACGCTGCGGCCTGACCGGCGCGGAGCTGGCCCAGCGGCTGCTGCACGAGGAGGGCATCGACGACGTGACCGTCGAGCGCATCGGCGGCAATCTGACCGACCACTACGACCCCTCCACCCGCACGCTGCGCCTGTCCCAGGGCGTGGCCGATTCGACCTCGCTGACGGCGCTGGGCGTGGCGGCGCACGAAACCGGCCACGCGCTCCAGCATCGCGACGCATATAAGCCGCTGGTGCTGAGGACGGCGGTCGTGCCCACGGTCAATATCGGCTCGAATCTGTCCTGGCCGCTGTTCCTGATCGGCCTGATATTCAACTGGCAGCCGCTCATCACGCTGGGCATTGTGTTTTTCCTGCTGACGGTGCTCTTTACGCTCATCACGCTGCCGGTGGAGTTCAACGCCAGCAAGCGCGCCATGACGGCGCTCTCGTCGGGCGGCTATCTGGATGCGGACGAGCTGGACGGCGCGGGGCGCGTGCTCAAGGCGGCGGCCATGACCTATGTCGCGGCGGCGCTGACGGCGGTCTTGCAGCTGCTCCGGCTGCTGGCGCTCTCCAATCGCCGGCGCGATCGATAAACAGCATGGCAAACCGTGCGCTTCATGCCTGCCTTGCATGGAGCGCACGGTTCGTTTTATAAAAGAGCAGCAGCGCGCACGGCTCGCTCAGGCTCTCAGTCGCCCAGAGAATGTCAAAGGGCTTCCGTCCCCGATCCAGGGATAGAAGCCCCAGCCTGAGCGGAATCAAATTGCAGCGCCAAAGCCGCGCTCTAATCCCCGTTCTGCGCAAGCTCCTCCGCCAGCACCCAGAGCCTCTCGTCCGACGAAACGGTGTAATAGCGTCCGTTCAGCGAGAAATTGTGCCTGTTGAACGTAAAGGCCACATTCTGCCCATCGGACAGCGTAAAGGCAAATATATCGTCATAGTCGGACGCGGCTTCATCGGTCGGCTCGCCCACGCGCACACTGGCCAGCGCCTCGCAGAGCGAACGGATCGCGTCACGATCGGTGATCTCATAGGTTTCCGCCGTCTCGTGGTTCCGATGATAGGCGCAGGACGCGACCGACGCGGCGTCGAACGCGGGCATGAGGGTGCGCGTCGTCTCGTCGAACGCGGCGGACTGTGCGCTGGACGGCGCATCGGGCTTTGCGGCGCAGCCGGTCAGGAGCAGGACGGCGATCAGACAAATCAGAGCGATGGACTTTTTCATGGCGGTTTCCTCCCGGCGGCCAGCCCTTTGCGGCCGGCCTTTTCCTTTATGGACGAAAAAGAGCGTTGAAAAGATCGCCTTTTCCCCCTATAAATGGAAATTTTAGCGGCGCGCACCCACAAACGGATGCGCGCCGCCCTTTTCATGCGAAGCGGTCAGCCCTTGATCGCGCCGGCCAGCATCCCCTGCAAATAGTAGCGCAGACAGGACACCGTGATGATGAGCAGCGGCAGCGTGCCGATGACAAACGCGGCCGTGGTCATGCCGTAATCGGACGTGCCGTTGCCGGCGCAGTTGTTGAAAACGATCTGGCAGAAGGTTTTCATCTTGTCTCCGGTGGTCAGCACGATGGTGGGCCAGATGTAGTCGTTGTACATGCTCACGATGGCGGTAATGCCCACGGTGATCAGCGTGGGCACGCTCAGCGGCAGCGCGATCAGGCGATAGGCCTGGAACTCGGTCACGCCGTCGATCTTGGCCGCGTCAAACATCTCCTTGGGCAGCGACGAGAAGAACGCGCGCGCCAGCACGATGCCGAAGATCTGCTGTCCGGCGATGTAGGGAATGATCAGCGCCCAATAGCTGTTGAGCAGGCCGAATTTGCGGATCAGCGAGTAATTCGGAATGAGCAGCATATTGTAGGGGATCATCAGCACGAACAGAATCAGCCCGAAGAACAGCTCCTTGCCGCGGAAGCGCATCCGTCCGAACGTGTAGCCCGACAGCGACACAATGAAGATGATGAAGAACAGCGAGGCAAAGCACACCAGCAGCGAGTTCCAGATCGGGTGCTTGACGAAATTCCAGGCCGAGACATAGTTGCTCCAGTTGATCTCCCAGGGCGCGGGCCAGGCGAGGAAGTTCATCTTGATGGCGATGTTCTTCTTGAGCGACATGTTGATCATCATCAGCAGCGGGAAGAACGTCGCCGCAACCAGAAGGATAAGCACGAAGCGCGAGATAAAATAGGCGGGGCCTTTGCGGATTTTCATATCAGTCGTCCCCCCTTACGAGCTTGCGCTGGATAGCGGTCAAAATCAGTATGATGAGCATGATAACCACCGCCATGGCCGAGGCATAGCCGAAGCGGCCGTCCGTAAAGGCGATGCGATACATGAGCAGCGCGGGCACCATGGTCGTGTTGCCCGGCCCGCCGTTGGTCGTGGCCAGGATCGAGCCGAAGCCGGAAAGCGAGCCGATCAGCGACAGCGTGGCGATCACGCTCACATAGCCCATGACGTTGGGGATATGCACATGGCGAACCACCTGCCAGCTGTTCGCGCCGTCGGTCACAGCGGCCTCGTACAGCTCCGTACCCACGTTGTTGACCGCGGAATGGAATATGAGGAAGTTCAGGCCAGATACGAAGGGGAAGCCCATGAATATGACCGAGAACATCGCCGTGCTGCTTTCCTTCATCCAGTCGTGTGTGAGCATCTTCAGTCCGAGCGTGTTGAGCAGCGAGTTAAAGCCGAAGGACTTGTTATAGAGGAAGCGCCAGATCAGCGTCACCACGATGCCGGGCACCAGCATGGGCATGACGAACATCGACTTGATGGTATTGGCGATGCGCTTGCGCCGCACGAAGAACAGCAGCTCCGCCGTCAGAAGCGGCCAGAATATCGCATTGATCACCGAAAAGGCCGTGATGATCGCCTGATTGCCGAACGACTTCCAGAATACCAGTCCGTCCGGGCCGAACAGCGTGCGGTAGTTTTCAAATCCGACGAACTCGGTCACGCGGTTTGTAATGCGATAGTCGGTCAGAGAATTCCACAGGCCCTTGAAAAAGGCGTAATAGCTGAATATGCCGATCAGTATCATCGTGGGCGCGATAAACAGATAGGGATAAATGCTGAAGCGCACGCCGTCATATCGGCGCTTTTTAGGCCATTGTTTCGTCTGCATGGTGTTCCTCCTCCCGTATTCGCAGCCGTCCTGTCAGGCCGGCCGAACGCAGGCGGCGCGCGTCTGCATTCGGCCGAGCTGAGAAAGAAGCGCGGGCAGGACAGAGTATGCCCTGCCCGCGCGGATCGATTGGAAACGATTACTTCATGGTATCCTTGGTCGCGGGGTCGAGATCATAGCCGCTGGTCTCAATGTCGTCGGCCAGTCTGCGCAGCAGGATGGGACGGACGGAATCCAGGAACTCATCGGAGGTGATCTCGCCGGTGGTCAGCTGATCGAAATAGCCCTTATAGGTGCCGGAATCCTCGGACAGGTAGCGCTCGCGGCCAACCAGCGTGGAGAAGTCGCCCTTCTCGCTGCTCTCGGCGATGAAGCCGGCCAGCTTGTCGTTGATTTCCTTCGACAGCTCGACGCCCTTGATGCCCACGGGGCCCTGCACGAACTGGCCGGCGTTCAGCGTGGTCTCGAACATCTCGGCGCAGCCTTCGGGATTGTAGACGAACTCATAGAAGTCCACGACGCGGGCGGTGTGATCCTCGTCGCCGGTCAGGATGATGCCCATGCAGTTGCCGCCGCCATAGAGGGAGCGCAGCTTCTCGGAGGCCCAGCCTTCGGGCTTGGCTGCATAGTTCGGGAAGGCGATGGTGATCCAGTTAAACGCGGAATCGCCCATATCGAGCATATCCTTGTTCAGCACGCCGACGTTCCAGGAGCCGGACACCAGGAAGGCGCCCTCGCCCATCTCAAAGCTGGTCAGCACTTCCGTGGAGGAAGAATCCATGTAGTTGGCGTTGAAGTAGGGGGCGTACTTGGCGTACTCGGCCCAGACGGAGCGAATGACGGGCGTGTCGAACTGCGTATCGGTCTCATACATGGCGATGCGCTCGCCGCTGAACACCACGTCGCGGTCGCAGGTCAGATCATCAGGGTTGTAAGCGAAGGTGGCGTTGGCGGCCATGGTAGCCTCGTCGTAAGCGCCGTCCTCGGGGCGGACGATCAGCTCGGCGGTCAGGTCGCGCAGCGCGGCGTCGGCCAGCACGGCGATGAACCAGGTGCCTTCGGGCGTGGCGAGGATGGGCGTGTCGATGCCGTCGACCTTGAGCACTTCGCAGCAGTGCAGCCACTCTTCCATGGTGGTGGGCACCTCGAGCTTATGCTCGGCCAGCATATCGGTGTTGACCATCATGGCCACGCCGACGTGGTCGAACGGCAGGGCGTACATACCGTTTTCGTTGGTGTAGGTCTTGATGTCGGCTTCCTCAAAGCAGTCGCGCACGGGCTTGCCGGTGTAGGGATTGATTTCGTCCAGAATCTGGCTGAAATCATAGCACTGACCCTTCTCCTGCATGGAGCGGATATTGCCAAAGTTGATGTGGGTGATGTCGGAGGCGTCGGACAGATCGTCGGACGCAAACCAGGTGGTGAACTTCTGGCTCAGCGCGTCGTTGTTGGCGATGACGTCGATCGTGACGGTCGTCTCGGGGTGCAGCTCCATGTACTTCTTGGCGGCGTTATACCAGCCCTCGGTGTAATAGTTGTTCATGACGGAGAGGATGATCTCGTCATTCTTCGTCGTATCCCACTTGGCGGCTTCCTCCGCAGTGGCGCAGACGCCAAACGCGCCGAGCAGCAGGACGACGGACAACAGGACGGCCAGGAACTTCTTCATAAAACAGATTCCCCTTTCCGATTATTTTGAGAGGCTGATTGAGCCTCTTCTCAACAAAAATGACATGCGGCCTGTCCGCATTACAGGATCGGCGCGACGCTTTCTCCCATCACAAAATCGACGCTCACGGTGAGCGGCTCCTCGCTGAGGCCGGCGATCTTGCTGATCAGCGAGCGCATCAGGAAACGCCCGACCTCAAAGCCGCGTATGTCCATCGTGGCCAGCGTGGGCGTAATGGACTGAAGGATCTTCAGCCGGTCGCAGCCGACGACCGAAACGTCGCCGGGCACGCGCAGTCCGCGGTTATGCAGCGCGCGGATCGCCCCCAGCGCCATCAGGTCGTTGAGCGCGTAGATCGCCGTAAAATCGACGCCGCGCTCCAGCAGCGCTCCGACGGCGCGCATCCCCTCGGCCTCGTCCGTGCGGGCGCTGGGCAGGCCGTCCACGATCAGATCGGGATTGACCGGCAGGCCGTGCTTGTCGAGCGCCTCCCGCCAGGCCGCATAGCGCCAGTGATTGGGCGTTGAGAGCGGCACGCCGCTCAGGAAGGCAATGTCTCTGTGCCCCGCCCTTTTCAGCGCGCCGACCATATCGTCGAAGGCGCGGCGATAATCGAAGGCGATCGACACGTCGTGATTGATGACCGGCAGCGACGGCGGCAGCAGCGATTCGATCTGCTCGTTGGTCGTGGGCAGCGCCAGGATCGCGCCGTCCAGCCAGCGGCTCGCCAGATCGAGCACATCGCGCGTATTGGAAAAGTCAACAGAAATGACCGAAACAATATAGCCGTTTTTTGAAGCAACCTCCTGCGCGCCGGAAAGCACCTCGCAGTAATGCGGGTTATTCAGATTATCGACCAGCATCGCCACATGGCGCGTCTCCCGCGTGGACAGCCCGCGCGCCAGCAGATTGGGGCGGTAGTCCAGCTCGTCAACGGCGTGCATGACGCGCTCGCGCACCTCGGGCGTGACGTTTTTCGTGTTGTTCATCACATAGGAGACGGTCGCGACCGATACGCCGGCGCGCTGCGCCACATCCCGCCGAGTCGCCATGAAAATCGCTCCTTCCGACTCGGTTACCCGAGTAACTGACGTAAGTATAGCATAGGCAGCGGCAAATGTCAATATATTTTTTACATTTCAGTGCCCGTTTATTTTCTGCAAATTTAATCATGGTCAACGTCGGGCAAATCGCGCCGCGCCCTTTGCGCACATTATTAAGGAAACGGCCGCCCTGAAACGCGCTTGCCGCCGCCGGCCGGACGTGCTATAATGGCGGCGGGATCATCGTGAAAGGGGCTGATTTTTCGTGTCGGACATCACAAAGCGGGCACTGGAGGAATCGCTCAAAAACCTGCTGCTGCAAAAGCCGCTGGACAAAATCACCATCAGCGATATTGCCGCGGATTGCGGAATCAGCCGCATGACGTTCTATTATCACTTTAAGGACATCTACGATCTGGTCGAATGGGCGTGCATGGAGGACGCGCGCCGGGCGCTCGAGGGCAAAAAGACCTATGACACCTGGCAGCAGGGCTTTTTGCAGATCTTCGAGGCCGTTCAGGCGAACAGGCCCTTTATCATGAACGTCTATCGCTCGGTGAGCCGTGAGCACGTCGAGAGCTATCTCTACAAACTCACATACGATCTGCTGATCGGCGTTGTGGAGGAGCGCGCGCAGGATTTAAGCGTACGCGAATGCGACCGCGAGTTCATCGCGCACTTTTACAAATACGCCTTCGTGGGCATCATGCTGGACTGGATCAAGGGCGATATGCGCGCCGACCCGAAGGAAATCGTCGACCGGCTGGGCGTCATGCTGCACGGCAGCATCCGCGCGGCGCTGGAGCGCGCGGCGGTGGGACAGCCGCCCCAAACGGGCAATTTTTAATCAAATCCACGGGAATGATCAAAAAAACGGCAGTTGCGCCGCCATGCTCAAGATTTGGGCACGGCGGCGCAGCTGTTTATTGTGAAGCCGCGCGGGGGAGACTATAATGTGAATCACAAAGCAGGGAACAAAGCCCCTGACGAACAGACATCAAGGAGGCATTGATTATGTATTATTCCAGCGGCAATTATGAAGCGTTCGCCCGTCCCCGCAAGCCCGAGGGCGTTGATCACAAGTCTGCCTACATCGTCGGCAGCGGCCTGGCCGCGCTGACCGCCGCCTGCTATCTCGTCCGCGACGGACAGATGAAGGGCGATCACATCCACATTCTCGAAAAGGGCGCTCTGGCCGGCGGCGCGTGCGACGGCTGGCGGTTTGAAAACGTCGGCTACGTCATGCGCGGCGGCCGCGAGATGGACAACCACTTCGAGGTCATGTGGGATCTGTTCCACTCTATTCCCTCGATCGAAACCGAGGGCGTGAGCGTGCTGGACGAGTACTACTGGCTCAACAAGGCCGACCCCAACTATTCGCTCTGCCGCGCGACGGTCAATCGCGGCGAGGACGCGCACACCGACGGCAAGTTCGACATCTCCGACAAGGGCGCGATGGAGATCATGAAGCTGTTCTTCACCCCCAACGAGGATCTTCAGGACAAGCGCATCACCGATATATTCGACGACGAGGTGTTCAAGAGCAACTTCTGGCTGTACTGGCGCACGATGTTCGCCTTTGAAAACTGGCACAGCGCGCTGGAAATGAAGCTCTATCTCCAGCGCTATATCCACCACATCGGCGGCCTGCCCGACTTCAAGGCGCTGCGCTTCACCAAATACAATCAGTATGAGTCCATGATCCTGCCCATGGTCAAATATCTCGAAAAGGCCGGCGTGCAGTTCCACTTCGGCGTGAAGGTGGTCAACGTACTGTTCGACTGCAAGGGCGACAGGAAGATCGCCACCTCAATCGAGACGGAGCAGAACGGCGAAAAGGTCTCCATCGGCCTGACCGAGAACGACCTCGTGTTCATCACCAACGGCGGCTGCGTCGAAAATTCCTCGATGGGCAGCCAGAACACGCCCGCGCCCTACAATACCGAAATCAGGGAGGGCGGCGGCTGGGATATGTGGCGCAAGATCGCCGCGCAGGATCCCGCCTTCGGCCATCCGGACAAGTTCTGCTCCGATCCCGAGCAGACCAACTGGATGAGCGCCACCGTCGAGACGCTCGATCAGCGCATCATCCCCTACATCAAGGCCATCTGCAAGCGCGATCCGTTCAGCGGCGGCGTTGTGACCGGCGGCATCGTGACCGTCAAGGATTCCTCCTGGCTGATGAGCTGGACGATCAACCGCCAGCCGCAGTTCAGGGAGCAGCCCAAGGATCACTGCCTGGTGTGGGTGTACGCGCTCTTCACCGACAAGCCCGGCGACTTTGTTAAAAAGCCCATGCGCGCGTGCACCGGCAAGGAAATCTGCATGGAATGGCTGTATCACATCGGCGTTCCGGAGGATCAGATCGAAGAGCTGGCCGAGAAGAGCGCCAACACCGTGCCGGTCATGATGCCTTACATTGACGCGTTCTTCATGCCCCGCGCCTATGGCGACCGCCCGAAGGTCGTGCCCGACGGCGCCGTGAACTTCGCCTTCATCGGCCAGTTCGCCGAGACTCCGCGCGACACCATCTTCACCACCGAGTATTCCATGCGTACCGGCATGGAGGCCGTCTACACGCTGCTCAACGTTGATCGCGGCGTGCCCGAGGTCTGGGGCAGCGTATACGATATCCGCGATCTGCTCAACGCCACCGTGCAGCTGCGCGACGGCAAAAAGGTCACCGATATGGACGCAAGCCTGATGGAGAAGCTCGCCTTCAAGGCCGTCATGGGCAAGATCAGCGGCAGCGACGTTGAAAAGCTGCTGAAGGAATACAAGGTCATCTGAAGCCCGCCCGCAGGGGTATTGTAGAAAGACGGGCCGCAAAGCCGGAGAAATTTTCGCGGCGGTTGAAGCCCTGAGCTTCGATCGCCGCAATCTCCGAATGAAGCCTGCGGTTCAGCGGGGCTGAGCGTTTTCGCCGCCCAACGCGTTTCCGAAAGGCGCTCCAATTCGACATCTCAGAATATATGATAAAGGGGACGAACGCCGCGGCGTTCATCCCCTTTTTGCGTTATTCCATACGGACAGCGGCTCTCCGCGCGCGTCAGCTCACACCGGCCTCAGCCACGCCCCGTTCGAGCGCGCGCATACTGCCGGTCAACGTCCTCAAAGCCGTCCGCCGTCAGCGCGATCTCCACATGACCGGCCAGGCCGGGCGCATAACCCGCCGGCTCGTCCGTCCCGCTCTCGCGGAGCAGAAACAGCAGCCCGTCCTTGATCAGATAAACGCTTTTTGTATCCTCACATTCCCTGACCTCAAAGCCGAGCACGTCGCGATAAAAGCGAACCATTGCGCCCATATCCCTGACAATCAGTCCAAAGCCATCCAGTCTCATTGTCCCTAGCATGATATAGTGGTTTGGGCGCGACATAGGAATGACATAAAGGAGGGATGAAAATACAACCACCTCAGCAGCAGAATGGCAGAGCAAGACAAAAAAGGGAACCACCCTTTTCAGAGTGATTCCCTTGAAAACCCTTGATTTTACTGGATTTCTTACTTGCCGAAGTAGCGCTTCAGCAGGCCCTCGAACGCCTTGCCATGTCTCTTCATTCTGCTGAATCTGGCTTTTGCTTATATTTTTGTTCTATCTCAAACATGGCCTCATAATAGTGCCGTTTGAGAAGAATGAGTTCTATTTCTTCCTTCAGTTCCTCAGGAGATTACCCTTCATCCCCTGCCAAAGTAAACTGCACTTCGGGATAATCCCTTTTGTGCTCACTGTCGTTATAAGCGTTCATAGCGCCGCCCCCCTCTCTTGGTATCAATATTATATAACAAAAAACAGGTGGAGCCAAGCTCCACCTGAGAAATTATTGATTACTTGAAATACCGCTTCAGCAGGCCCTCGAACGCCTTGCCGTGACGGGCCTCGTCGCGCGCCATTTCATGGATTGTGTCGTGCAGCGCATCGAGATTGTACTTCTTGCACAGCTTGGCCAGATCGGTCTTGCCGGCGGTCGCGCCGTTTTCGGCCTCGACGCGAACGGTCAGGTTCTCCTTGGTGGACGCGGAAACGACCTCGCCCAGCAGCTCGGCGAACTTGGCGGCGTGCTCGGCCTCTTCAAAGGCGGCCTTCTCCCAGTACATGCCGATCTCCGGATAGCCCTCGCGGTGCGCGGCGCGCGCCATGGCCAGATACATACCGACCTCGGTGCACTCGCCCTCGAAGTTGGCCTTCAGGCCGTCGTAGATCGCCTTCCTGTCCTCGGCGGGCACGGTGTCCGGAATATCCTTGAACACGCCGACCACGTGCTCGGCCGCCCAGGTCTTTTCCTCGGCCTGAAGGATGAACTTGCTGCCCGGCACCTTGCAGACGGGACACTTCTCGGGGGGCGTATCGCCTTCATGAACATAACCGCAAACAGGGCAAACCCACTTCTTCATAATCTGTATCCTCCTCATCGCTTATCGCGTTTGTTGATCGCCTTTCTCTCGGCTCTGTGTATATTATACCAGCAAATCCGGCCCTGAAACACACAAATCGCGTTCTTTTCTACTTTTTTTGAAATTCACAGCTTTTTCAGCAGCCCGGCCTTTTTCTGCTCGAATTCCTCCTCGGTCAGCACGCCCTGCTGCCGGAGCCGTGCCAGCGTCTCGAGCCTTTTGGCGCTGTCCTTCGGCGTGACGGCCGCCTCCGCCGCCTGCATGGCGCGCACATAGGCCGACCAGTCCTCGGTATAGATCGTGCCGTCCGCCGGCTCGAGAGAACCCGAAACGATGCGGATGAAATCCACGAACGCCCATATGCAGACCGCCGCGCCGCAAAGCAGAAAGCCAAGCGACACAACATAGATCGCCATGCTGTCGTTCAGCACGGCCGCCGCGGAGCAGGCATAGCCGGCAATCAGCGCCGCAAGGCCGCCCGCCTGAATCACGCCCCGCTTTTTATAGCCCAGATAGAAGCTGTGCGCGCCCGTCTCGCCGAGAAAAAACGCCAGCAGCGCCGCGACAACCTTCGACTTCACCGCCCGCACCGGCTGCGGCTTTTTGGCGTTCACCGCCGAGAGATCCTCGCCGCAATGCGGACATCTGTCGGGCATCCCGGAATAGATTTCCCTGCAAAAGGGACATTCAGCCATCGCTCAATTCCTCCTTCCGATCACAGGAACCTCTTCCCTTTTATTATACGACGCTTTTTGATAATTTCCAGTGTCTTTTGTGTTAATTCGTATCCTTTCCATGAATCTCCCGCGCGCTTGCCGGCTCGCTGTCCGGGGGCGTTTTTCCTGTCCGCGTCCATGAAATCTGCCGCCGCGCGAGACAGCGGACAATATTTGCGCTTTTAGCGGTGAAAAGGGCTTGATTCATTATGGCAAATGAGATATAATAGACTCGTTCGCCGAGTCGGCTTCAGCGCGTCAAACCGGCGCGAAAGCCGGTATGGTATCAATGCAGCCGAAGCGGACGCAGACAACGCTGTTACGCGCGTTCGCGTTTCAAAGCGCATCCCGGCATTGCCGCGTTATCTAAATAAAAAGAGGTAAAAGAATGAAAAGGCTGCAAAAGACCTGGATCTCATCCGCCCATCAGGGCTTTGTGACCGACGGTGTCCATTCAAACACGCTCGCCGCCTACAGACTCGCGGCGGAAAAGGGCGCGGACATGATCGAAACGGACGAACGCACCACAAGGGACGGCGTTATCATCGCCAATCACGATCCGATCGTGAAGGGCTTCGATAAGAACGGCGAGGCGGTGGAATACGTCATCGCCGAGACAGATTACGCCGATATAGCCAGGCTCAGGCTGGTCAGAAACGGCGATCTTGAAAGCCGCGTACCGACGCTGCGCGAAATTCTGCATCTGACCTATTTCACCGGAATGTGCGTCAATATCGACCTGAAGGAAGGCCTTGCGCACGCCGCCGAGGTGGCTCATATGGCGGTCGAATGTGGTATGCGCGGAAGAACTGTCTACGCGACCAACGGCTCCGGCGCGGCGGCGATAAATCTGATCCTCGGAATCGATCCCGACGCCCGGTTCATAGACACGAAGGCCAACTTCACAAGGGAGAAGCTGGCCGGCGTAAAGGACTATCCGTCGAAATGCTTCGTCTACACCGGCGATTTTTCAGACGGGAACATCGCCGAAATCCGCGAAAGCGGCTGTATGCTGGCCGCCATATCCCTGAACGCCCAGAACGCCCCCGACGCGTTCAGGCATCACCCGGATATGGCCGAATATCCGCACACGAGCGATTTTGAAGCCATCGACAGGGACATTCTTTCAAAGTGGCCGGCGCTTTAATGTAAAATAAAAAGACGGCCTGCGCGCCCGGTCGGCTGAACGGAGATTGGAATTAATGATGAGAACGCTTGTCGTATGGGGCGCCGGACGCGTCGGCCGCGGTTTTACGGCCGATCTGTTTCACGAACCCCAGTGGCGCACAGTGTTCGTCGATTTGGACGCGCGGCTGATTCGCCTGCTGAACGAACGGCGCGCCTACACGATATTCAAGGCGCAGTCCGGCGGCATATCGCGCACGCGGATCGAGGGCGGCTTTTCCGCGCTGCACACGAGCGAAGCCGCCGCGCTCGAGGCTCTTTTCGAAGAGAACGGTCTGCTGGTGGATGTAGCCGTGCCGAGGGAATCGCTGGAGCAGGTCGCCGACATGGTCGCCCCGCTCATCGCGCACCGCGCGCGCGTCAATCCCGCGCCCATGGATTTTATGATGAACGTCAACACGGCGCTGCCCAACGCGGCCTTCGCCATGCTGCTGGAGCAGCGCCTGACCGGCGAGGCCTATATCTACTATAAGAACAACGTCGGCATCAGCACCGCCGCAGCCCTGTGCATATCACCGTTCGCGACGGAAGCCATGCTGCGCGAGGATCCGCTGGCGCTGCTCAACAACGGCTATGCCGAAATGGCCGTCGGACGGCAGGCGTTCAAGGGCGCTCTGCCCGACGCGCCGCGCATCCGGCTTTCGGACGACATTCAGGCCGAAGAGATTCGGCGGCTGTACACGCTCAATATGGCGCACGCGCTGTGTTGCTATCTGGGCGTCAAAAGGGGCTATAGAACCGTGCTCGAGGCCGTTGGGGATCCCGAGCTGCGCGGTGTGCTCAGACGCGCGCTCGAGGAAGCCTCCCGGGGACTGCAAGCCGTTTACGGCTTTTCCGCAGAGGCCATGGCGGCCTGGCGCGGCGTTATCCTGGAGCTGCTTGACAATCCCTACATCAACGACGATCTGTCCCGCCTGGGCGCGGACACGCGGCGCAAGCTATCCGCCAGCGACCGGCTGTGCGGCCCCGCGCTCGCCTGTCTCGAGGCGGGTGGACAGCCCCGCGCCATCGCCCGCGCCCTTCGCGCCGGATTCGACTATGACGGCGGCGACGCGGGCACACGCTATGTTCGCAGTTGGGTGGTCACGCACGGCCTGCCTTCCGCAGTGCGGGAGATCTGCCGACTGACCCCCTGTGATAAATTGTATCAAATGATCCTGGACAGCGATTAGAGCGCGTCTCAAATTCCTGTCCCAACGAGCATCAAGGAGGAGAATCCCATGAAAACCACCGCCGTCCGCCTGTATGGCGAAAACGACCTGCGCCTGGAGAGCTTCGAGCTGCCGGCTATCAAGGACGATGAGATTCTGGTCAAGATCATCTCCGACAGCATCTGCATGTCCAGCTACAAGGCCACCATTCAGGGCAGCCACCACAAGCGCGTGCCCGAGGACATCGCCGAGAAGCCGGTCATCATCGGCCACGAATTCTGCGGCGAGATCGTCGAAGTCGGCGCCAAGCACAAGGACAAGTTCAAGGCGGGCGAAAAGTTCGGCATCCAGCCGGCCATCAACTACAAGGGCAGCCTGGCCTCCCCCGGCTATTCCTATCAGTATGTCGGCGGCGACGCGACCTACGCCGTCATTCCCGCCGAGGTCATGGAGATGAACTGTCTGCTCGACTACAAGGGCGACGCCTTCTTCTACGCCTCCCTGTCCGAGCCGCTGAGCTGCATCATCGGCGCGTTCCACGCCCAGTATCACACCACCAACGGCTCCTATGTCCATGAGATGGGCATCAAGGAGGGCGGCAACGCGGCCATTCTCGCCGGCGCCGGCCCCATGGGTCTGGGCATGATCGACTATGCTATCCACTGCGACCGCAAGCCCGGCCTGCTGGTCGTGACCGACATCGATCAGGCGCGCCTCGACCGCGCCGCCTCGATCTACACCGTCGAAGAGGCCGCCAAAAACGGCATCAGGCTGGTCTATCTCAACACCGCCGGCGACGATCCGGTCGGCCGCCTGATGGCGCTCACCGACGGCAAGGGCTATGACGACGTATTCGTCCTCGCGCCCGTGCCCGCCGTCATCGAGCAGGGCGACCACATCCTCGGCCGCGACGGCTGTCTGAACTTCTTCGCCGGCCCCACCAATCCCGCGCTGTCAGCGACGTTCAACTTCTACAACGTCCACTATGCCTCCACGCACGTCGTGGGCACCAGCGGCGGCAACACCGACGACATGATCGAGGCGCTCGACATGATCGCCGCCGGTCGTCTGACTCCCTCCGGCATGATCACCCATGTCGGCGGCCTGAACGCCGTCGTCGAAACCACTAAAAACCTGCCCAAGATCCCCGGCGGCAAGAAGCTGATCTACACCCACATCGAGCTGCCGCTGACCGCCATCGACGATTTCGCCGAGAAGGGCAAGACCGATCCGCTCTTCGCCAAGCTGGCCGAGCTGTGCGCCGCCAACAACGGCCTGTGGAGCCCCGAGGCCGAGCGCTATCTGCTGGCCAACGCCCCCAGAATCGACGCGTAATCGCCCAATAAAAGCATCATAAGCAGCGCCCCGTCCCTTCATCATGGAGGGACGGGGCGCATATCTGCGTTTACAAAAAAAGCGCTTGAGCGGCAGGCTATTATACCGGCGCGCCTGCTTTTATCAGCGGTCTATGCTCGAATGGCTGTGAATGTAGAATTCCTCCTGGCTGGGCTGCCAGCGCTTCTCCTTGGGCGAAAAGGCCGCGTCAAAGGCGGCCACGGCCTCTTCATCGGCGCAGGCGTCGCCAAAGGAGCTTTCGTGAAAATACCACCGTCTGCCGTCAAGAACGCCGTCCTTCAGTTCCTTCACCAGCAGCGCCGCCGGAAAGCGATCGCCCTCAAGGCAGACATTTTATTTCCGGCTGCTCTTAAAGCCTCTGGCGACATAGTTATCGGGATTTCCAAAAATGACGACGGCCTCATAGCCCATTTCCGCGGCCGCCTTGAATGAATGATCAATCAGCATTTTGCCGTAGCCCCTTCGCTGATGCTCCGGCGCAACGCTGATCGGGCCGAAGGTCAGGCACGGTTTCACATTCCCCTCTCTGTCGATGAGCCTGGCTTTCGTGTACATAATGTTGCCGATGATCACGCCGTCCCTCTCCAGAACAAAGGCCAGCTCCGGGATAAAATCGGCATGATCGCGCATCGTATGCACAAGATAGTGTTCATCGCAGCCGGGAACATTCTGATTCCAAAATGCCTCGCGGGTCAGATTTTCGACCGCGCGGTAGTCTGCTGGGGTTTCAAGTCTGATAACAGGTCTGCTGCTATTCATTGCTTTACCTCCTGAAAATTGTCGATCAGCCATGCAGGAGGTCTGCGCCTGTGAATGGATTGGCAGGCCTCCCGCTTACAGAACAGTCTCCATGACACTGATTTTCTTCATACGGCGTTACTCTCCCTGAGTAGAATTTCAAGCAAACGCTTGATTATAGCATTATAGCGCAAAGCCGCCGGAATTG
>SFOF01000141.1 GCA_004552515.1 Clostridiales bacterium | reverse complement strand
CCCCTTACCGTTGGAATGCAATCGTAATGTATTAGTGAATCTTCGTCGCAATCTGATATGCGTCGAATTCGATTCGATCGTTGGAATATTCATGCGTAGAATCCACAAACCGCCCCACAGCAAACGACGCCATATTGCATGCATCGCCATCGTCGCGATATTTAGTTTATCGTGCCTCGCATTGAGCTGTTTCACGCCACAGCTCGATTTCGATTTGGGCGTCATCGCCAATCCATCGAGCACGACAATGGCGACAACGGGGCAAGCAACATCGGGATCGGGCGGCACTGGTCAGAATTTGGGCGTCAATATTCCCGATTCGGCAGGGGCGCCTCATGCGCCTGGAGCGGCGACGTCTTCGGTCGTCGTCAAGCGCGTGCCGAGTAACGCGACGGGCTTAGTCGCGGGCGATATCATCGAATCGGTCGACGGAACCCCCGTCCATACGCGCGCCGACGTCTATCACAAGCTCTTGTCGTCGAATGGCGATGAAGTCGAACTCACCGTTAGGCGCCTGGGTGCGCGATATCAACGGATCACGACGGCAAGCGATTTTGCGGGCACGAGTCTTCCGCCCGGCGTCCGCAGCGGCGACAAACCCGAGCTCATCGCCGACGAAAACGGCAATTATACCCCTATCAATGGTAGCGATATCGAGTCGCTCCGATCGCTCCTAGCCGATCGCCGAGACGGCGCACGCGTCGTCTTCCGACGCCCCGAAGAAATCATCGACGTGAGCGTCGGCTTGAGCGATCCCATCGCTCGCACGCTCAAGATCGCCCTGGCGCTTTTGTTTTTGCCCGTCATGGGCGTCATCGCTTGGCGATCGCGTCGCGCGCGCCGTACATCGGCGGCATTCTGGACCAATGTGACGATGGGATTGGGCTGCGCGAGTATCTTGACGCTTGCGATGTGGTCACAAATGATGAGCATCGCGCCGTTGTTTATCGTCGGACTCGTCGCTCTAACGCTCTTCAAAGTCGTCGATTTCGACTACCATCTCACGTATTTCGGGAAACACCGCAAAACCGAGACTTTAGCTCGCATTGCGATATATGCAGGGCCTCTGGCGACGTTGCTCATCCCGCTTTGGTATGGCATTGGTCTCATGCCCGTGATTTGGGGTGGCAACGCCATGCCCAATGCCGAAGTTCGACTCGATTCGATCGTCGTATTGCCCATGTTTTGGGCCGCACTCTATACGATACTCGACGCCGCAATGTTGATCTATCGCCGCTATAAGCGCGAAGAATCGACGTTGGCTCCGCATGAAATCGGCGTATTTATCGCGGCGATATCGATGGCATTCGTCTTTGCGCTCTCGTTTATCGACATGCCAACGGCTCAGATGTTTCTCATGGCCGCCATCCTCGCCCAATGCCTCGGCAACGGCATCGGCGTCGTCATGCGATCGCCTAGCGATACCGATGTCCAGCTCGATAGCCCCATTTTCTCGACATCGCGCCTGCGATCCGTACTCGAAGAAACGAAAGAAATCTTCGACGATTCGTGGCTCGTGCAAGTCGTCATCGACCGCCCAACGCCGCGCCACATCGTGGCGCTGACGACGACCGATGCCGAAACGGGATTCGGCGGCATCGATCTCAACATTCTCAACGACAGCTGGCGCGATTTCCTCGAAGTCTTTAGAATCGAAGGATGCGTCATTACAGGCGATCCACAAGACCGCGACAGTCGAAACCCCGCCCAAGGCATTGCCGATAAACTCGGCATCGTCATCGCGCTCCCCATCGCCGATAACGTCGCAGGTACGCTTTCGAGCCTCACTTTCCTCGTCAGTAGCAAGCAAATCCCCGACCACGGCGAAGCCCCGTCCATCTTACTCTCGCCCGCCAAACGACAACGACTCTCGGAAATCATCGACGAAATACGCGATCGCGTCCTGCCGCCTGAGAATATCAGCCCGGCTCACGAGCGGCTGCTCGATCCAGCTTCTCAGCAGGCGGCTGCCCATGGCGGTCATCGTCTGATCGAGCAGCCACAAAAGCGTGCCCTTGCGGCTGCGCCCCCGCAGCGACGTAGTCAGTTCCAGACTGCGCTGCGCCGTCGCGTCGAGCAGCATGAAGCGCTCGGCGTAATAGCGCTGTATGGTCACGATGTGCTTGAGCGCGTTTTTCTGCGTTTTGATCAGATAGGACATGAGCGCGCCGGCCGCGCGAACGCCCAGTTTCAGATCTCCGATCTCCAGATTGTCCAGCGAGGACACTCTGAAGTGATCGCGCAGCACCTTCGCGGCTGTGGCGGCGGCAAAGGTTTCGGCGGGCGCTTCGGTGAGGAGGATCGAGTGCGCCTGCGCATAGGCGCGCAGCGGCTCCGCGTCCATGACGACCAGTTCGCGCGGCGCGATGCGGGCCAGCTCGTCGCTTAATTCCGCGGAGACGTTCGCCAGCTGATGCACGAAAAACTCGCCGGTCGATACCTCGCAGAACGCAATGCCCGCGCCCTTTTTCTGCTGGCAGACGGCCATAATGTAGTTGGCGGCGCGCTCGTCCAACATGGTCGATTCGATGAGCGTTCCGGGCGTAATGACGCGCGTGACGGCGCGCTCGACCAGTCCCTTCGATTCGGCTGGATCGGTCATCTGATCGCAGATGGCCACGCGATAGCCCTTTTCGATCAGGCGCGCGACATAGGTATCCACCGCGTGATAGGGCACGCCGCACATGGGCGCGCGCTCACTCAGCCCGCATTCCTTGCCGGTAAGCGTCAGCTCCAGCTCGCGGGAGACAAGCTCCGCGTCGTCAAAGAACAGCTCGTAAAAATCGCCGACCCTGAAAAGCAGCAGCGCATCGGGATTCTGATCTTTGATCTGCAAATACTGCTGCATCATGGACGATATGGCCATGGATATTCCTCCGTTGTATCAATCAAGGACTTTTGTGAAATCAGTGGCAGCCGGAGCAACTCGAGCAGGAGCCGGTGCAGCCGCCCTCCGACTCAGGCTCTTCGGTCTGGCCGGTGATGATGAAGCGCAACACCTGATTGACCTGATCGATCAGGCGGGAGAAATCCGCGCGCGCCTTGCTCAGCGCCGCGATGTCGTCGATTTCCTGAATCTGCGCCTGCAAATCGGCCATGGCCTGCGTGTGCTCGGCGATGGCGGATGCGTCGGGTCTGGAAACGCGCGTTAGCTCGTCCAGCTGATTCTTGTGCTCGATGTAGCTGGTCATCAGCGCGGCCGCTTCGGTGTTCTTCATGGCGACGTCCTCCGCCGCCTTCATGGCCTTGTATTCGTCGCTCTGCATGAGCGCGTCGCCCAGCTCCTGGGTCTTTTCAAAAACGGCATTCATGATTGATTTTCCTCCTGAATGTTCTTATTATAGCATTTCCCCGCGCAGCGTGTTTTTGCCGGCGGAGGTGATTTTAACCGGTACGATGCGGCCGATCAGCGAAGGTTCGCCCGCGAAATTGACCATGTGGCCGCGTTCGGTCTTGCCGCCGACGCACTGTGCATCGCGCGCGCTGACCTCCTCCACCAGCACAGGCTCGATCCTGCCGATCTGGCGCGTGCAAAGCTCGGTGGTGATGCGCTGCTGGTGCTCGATGAGCCGCTGTATGCGCCGGCTCTTCTCCTCCATGGGCGTATCGTCCGGCATATTGGCGGCGCGGGTGCCGGGGCGCGGCGAATAGATGAACGTGTAGGCCGCGTCGTAGCGCACCTCGTCGATCAGCGACACCGTATCCTCGAATTCCTCCAGCGTTTCTCCCGGGAAGCCCACGATGATATCGCTCGTCAGGCCGATCTCCGGGCAGACGGCGCGCAGAGCGCGCACTTTGTCCAGATACTGCTCGCGGGTATAGCGGCGGTTCATCTGGGAAAGGATGCGGTCATTGCCGGCCTGCACGGGCAGGTGGAGCTGCTTGCAGAGATGATGCAGCTCGCCGAAGCAGGCGATCAGCTCATCGGAAATGTCCTTGGGATGAGAGGTCATAAAGCGCACGCGCGGAATATCCAGCTGATCGAGCCGGTAAAGCAGCTCCGCAAAGTGCGCGCCGCCGCCCATATAGGAGTTGACATTCTGGCCCAGCAGCATGATTTCCTGAACGCCGCTGTCGGCCAGCGCCTTGGCCTCCTCGACAATTTTGTCCATATCGCGGCTGCGCTCCCGCCCGCGCACATAGGGCACGATGCAATAGGAGCAGTAATTATTGCAGCCGTACATAATGTTGATGTAGGCCGAAAAATTGTTGCGCCGGTGTACGGGCAGACCCTCGCAGATGCCGCCGTCCTCGCGCGTGATTTCAATGGCGCGCTGCTTTTCGCAGATGACCCGATAGAGCAGCTCGGGCAGGCGATACATATTGTGCGTGCCGAAGGCCAGGTCGACGAAGGGGTACATTTTGCGCACCTTCTCCCCCATACCCTCCTCCTGCATCATGCAGCCGCCCACGCCGATGATCAGATCGGGCTTGAGCGCCTTAAGCTCCTTGAGCCATATGACGTTGCCCAGCGCCTTGTTTTCGGCGTTTTCGCGCACGCAGCAGGTGTTGTACAGCACGAGATCGGCCTGCTCGCGGCTCTCGGCCGGCGTCATGCCCATCTGATCCAGCATTCCCGCGATGGTTTCGGAATCGTGCGCGTTCATCTGGCAGCCCAGTGTCACGATGCAATAGCGCATCTCGCGATTCAGCGCGTCGCGGATGGCGCTGATATAACCCTTCTGAACGGCCATTTCCTCATCGGAAACGACAATATCCTTTCTATCCTTCATAACGGTTACAGCGGTTCCTTTCTCTATGTCGGCGGCTAAACAAATGCCGGCAGCTGGCGGGTTTTAGGCGGCAGCTCGTGTTCGCCGGCGGGTTCTATGTCGTAATGCTCGGCAGCGCAGGCGGGGTCGGCGCGAACAAAGACCTTCGCGCCGCATTCCGTGCCAATGAGCAACAGCTGCCCCGCCACGCCCGTCGAGGCGGTGATCAGCCAGCAGGGCGCCGTGGCCTCGGCTGTGAGCCGCCGAAGATCATGCAGCGCGCGCCGGGCGATCGTCTCGTCGGTGGGCACCATGCCGCTGCCGCCGCACGCCGGACAAGGGCGCTTTAATTGCGTATGAATGGGCTGATGCACCTTCTTGCGCGTCATTTCGACCAGCCCCAGTCCGGTCAGGCCGACCAGATTGGTCTTTGTGCGGTCGCGCTTTAATTCCTGCCGAAGCAGAGCGAGCAGGCTTTCACGATGCTCCTCCGTGTCCATGTCGATAAAATCCACGATGATGATGCCGCCCACGTCGCGCAGACGCAGCTGCCGGACAATTTCATGCACAGCCTCGCAGTTGATCTTGTACACGGTGTCCGACAGGTTCTTCGAGCCGACGAATTTGCCGGTGTTGACGTCGATCACGGTGAGCGCCTCGGCATGGTCGATGATGAGATAGCCGCCGCTCTTGAGCCAGACGCGGCGCGCATAGGCCCTGTCGATCAGCGTATCGATGCGATATATGTCAAACAGCGGCCTTTTTTCGGTGTACAGCTCGATGCGGCCGCACAGCTCCGGCGAAAGCATTTCAGCCGTCTCGCGGGCGCTTCTGTACTGCTCTTCATTGTCCAGCACGAGCCTGTTCACCAGCGGCGAGAGCATATCGCGCACGCTGCGGTAGACCAGGCTTTCGTCGCGATGAACGAGCGCGGGCGCTTTGAGATGCGCGGCGCGCGTCTGAATGGACTGCCACAGCTTCATGAGATAATCGACGTCCTGCCGGATCTCCTCCAGCGTGGCCTCGGCGGCCGCCGTGCGGACGATCAGCCCCATGCCCTCGGGGCGGCAGTTCTCCGCCATGGCGCGCAGATGGGCGCGCGCGTCCTCATCCTCAATGCGCCGCGATACGCCGATATAGCCCACTGTGGGCAGCAGCA
>SFOF01000140.1 GCA_004552515.1 Clostridiales bacterium | reverse complement strand
ATGGCGCAGTCTGGAATGCAGGTGCCCGCCGACAGCGGCACGGAGCTGGCGATATTCGACGAGGTGTTCGCCGACATCGGCGACGAGCAGTCGATTGAGCAGTCGCTCTCGACGTTCTCCTCGCACATGACCAACATCGTCTCGATCCTGCGCGAGGTGACGCCGAGATCGCTCGTGCTGTTCGACGAGCTGGGCGCGGGCACCGATCCCACCGAGGGCGCGGCGCTGGCCATGTCGATATTGGAGGCGCTGCGCGTGAAGAACGTGCGCACGCTGGCCACGACCCACTACAGCGAACTCAAGGCCTACGCACTCTCCACAAAGGGCGTTGAGAACGCGTCGGTCGAGTTCAACGTCGAGACGCTGCGGCCGACCTACCGGCTCTCCATTGGCGTGCCCGGCAAGTCGAACGCCTTTGAAATTTCGAGAAAGCTCGGCCTGCCCGAGGAGATCATCGCCGCGGCCGGCGAGAAGCTGACGCGCGATCAGGTGCGCTTTGAGGACGTGATCGCCAACGCCGAATATCACCGCCAGATTGCCGAGAAGGAGCGCGCCCTCGCCGAGGAAGCGCACAGGGAAACGCAGAGACTCCGCGACGAGGCCGACAAAATGCGCCGCGACATCGACGCGCAGCGCGCCGATATGCTCAAAAAGGCCAAGGACGACGCGCGCAAGGTGCTGCTCAAGGCGCAGCGCGAGAGCGAGCAGCTCATCTCCGAACTCAAGCGCGCCAAGGCGAAGGACGGCGCGGCGCTCAAGGAGCACGAGCTGAACGAAATCCGCAATAAGCTGCAAGGCTCCATCGACGACATGAACGACGCGATGCGCATGAAGCTGGACTCGAACGTGTTGCCGCCCGAAAACCTCAGGCCGGGCGAGACGGTCGAGCTGCCGGCGCTGGGCACGCGCGGCACGATCATCACCCCGCCGGACGCGAAGGGCGAGGCCATGGTGCAGGCCGGCATTATGAAAATGAAAATCCACGTCTCGCAGATGCGCCGCTGCACTGAAGAGCCGGCGAAGAAGAAAAAGCCGGTCAGCTCGATCAAATTGAGCGACAAGCCGGTCAGCATGGAGTGCGACGTGCGCGGGCTTTCGCTCGAGGAGGCTCTTCAGGAGGTCGATCGCTATATCGACGCGTGTATGCTGCAATCGCTCAAGAACGTGCAGATCATCCACGGCAAGGGCACGGGCGTGCTGCGAAACGGCATCGGCCAGCACCTGAAGAAGCACCCCGCCGTGAAGGAATACCGCCTGGGCCGCTACGGCGAGGGCGAGGACGGCGTGACCGTGGTGACGCTGAAGTAAGGAGCGGAGCGCATGAAGATTCGCGGCATGGAAACGCGCGATTACGCGGCCTATTGCGCGCTGATGGACGAGCTTCACGGCCTGCACCGCGCCGCGCGGCCGGATATTTACGCCCCCGCGCCCGCGCTGCCGGACGAAGCGGCCTTTGCCGAAAGGCTGAAGGATGAAATCGGCCTTGTGTGCGAGGATGCGGGCGGCGTGATTGGCCTGGCCGTGATGCGCGTGAGGACGTACGCCGCGCCCGCCGTGAAAACGCACGCGGTCGGCTGGATCGAGGACATCTGCGTGAAGCGGGAGGCGCGCGGACGGGGCGCGGGGCGGCTGCTTTACGAGGCGCTGATGCGGGAAGCGAAGAGGGCGGGCCTTGAGCGCGTGGAGCTGAACGTGTGGGCGTTCAACGAGGAGGCGCGCGCGTTTTACGAGCACATGGGCATGAGCGAGCGCAGCCGCGTGATGGAAGCGCGCGTGAAATGACTGCGGCATGAAAGGGAGGAGCGGCGCATGGGCAAGACGAAAATCCTGGTTGTGGACGACGATCCGAATATTTTGCAGCTGATCAATCTGTATCTGACGCGCGAGGGCTTCGAGGTCGTGACCGCCGAGGCGGGCGACGAGGCGCTGCGCAAGTTCAAGAGCGACCCGCCGAACATGATGCTGCTGGACGTGATGCTGCCCGGCATGGACGGCTGGCAGGTGTGCCGCGAGGTGCGCAAGGTGTCCAACATTCCGGTCATCATGCTGACCGCCAAGGACGAGACATTCGACAAGGTGCTGGGGCTGGAACTGGGCGCGGACGACTATATCGTCAAGCCCTTCGACACCAAGGAGCTTGTGGCGCGCATGAAGGCGGTGTTGCGCCGCTATCAGACCAGCGACGCGGGCGCGGCCGCGAAGGAGCTGTCCTTTCCGGGGCTGACGATCAACATTACGCAGTACACCGTGACCTATCTGGGCCGTCCGCTGGAGATGCCGCCCAAGGAGCTGGAGCTGCTCTACTTTCTGGCCAGCCATCCGGGGCAGGTGTTTACGCGCGAGCAGCTGCTCGAGCAGGTGTGGGGCTACGATTTCTTCGGCGATTCCCGCACGGTGGACGTACACGTCAAGCGCCTGCGCGACAAGCTGGTGGGCAGCGAGGAAATGGGCTGGGCGCTCAAGACGGTCTGGGGCGTGGGCTATAAGTTCGAGGTGAAATAGGGCATGAAGAACTCGCTGTTCTGGCGGCTGTTTACGGCGTTCATGGCCGTGGTGCTGGCGACGATCCTCGTCATGACCGCCACGATGACCGCGCTTCTGCGCGCCGAGCGGCGGGACGCGCTGGAAAAGGAAATGCTTGTGCAGGCGCGCGATCTGGCGCAGCTGATGAGTATGCTGGACCTGTCCTCCTTCTGGCGCTTCGATTCCGCGACGGCCTCGGGCGCGGCGGTCACGCGCAAGATTGAGGACATACAGAACGCCTATCAGGCGGAGGTCTGGCTGGTGAATGCCTCCGGCGTGGGCCTGACGACCGGCAGCGAGGCCTCGAAGGACGATCTCAACGATCCGCGCGTCGTGGAGCAGATCAAGCGCGTGCTCTCCGGCGAGGAGATCCGCGCGCAGAATCTGCCGGGCAGCTCGACGGCAGGCACTGTGACCATCGGCGTGCCGTGGTACGGCGTGCCGGGCGGCCGCGTGCTGGGCGCGATATTGTTGAGCGTGGGCGGCGAGGCGCTCAAGGTGGACTATTCCGATCTCATTCGCTATTCTGTGCTGGCCGGTCTGGCGGCGCTGGCGCTGAGCGGCGTGCTGGTGTTTATCATCGCGCGCGCGCAGTCGCGGCCGATTCGTCAGATCACCGACGCGGTGCAGGCGTTCGCGGGCGGCGATTTCTCCCGCCGCGTGGAGGGCGTGAAGGGCGACGGCGACGTGGCGCGCCTGGCCGATTCCTTCAACGCCATGGCCGAGGACGTCAGCCGGCTGGATCAGTCGCGCAGGAGCTTTGTGGCCAACGTCTCGCACGAGCTGCGCTCGCCCATGACCTGCATACAGGGCTATGTTCAGGGGATGCTGGACGGCACGATTCAGGACGGCGAGCGCGAGAAATATTTGAACACCGTGCTGAGCGAGACGAAGCGGCTCACCAAGCTGATCGGCGAGCTGCTCGATCTCTCCCGCTTCGAGGCGGGCAAGACGCCGCTCAATAAGACGCGCTTCGACATCGACGAGCTGATCCTCTCGGTGCTGTTCAAGTTTGAACAGCGCATCGAGGACAAGGGCATAGACGTGGAGATTTCCTTCAAGGAGCAGCCCTGCTTTGTCGAGGCCGACATGGATCGCATCACCCAGGTAGTCACCAATCTGATCGACAACGCGGTGAAATTCGCCGCGGAGAAGGGGCGGCTGATCGTCTGGACGCACGTCGTGGACAATCTGTGCTACGTCACCGTGAAGAACGACGGCGCGACCATCCCCGCGGACGATCTGCCGTTCATATTCGAGCGCTTCTACAAGGTGGACAAGGCGCACACCTCGGGCGGCGGTACCGGGCTGGGGCTGGCCATCGTCAAGCGCATACTGGAGCAGCACGGGCAGACCATCAGCGTCACGTCGGCCGGCGGGCTGACCACGTTCGTGTTCACGCTCGAGCGCGCGAAGGACAACAAGGCGCTGCCGTTCGGCGGCGAAACGCAGACCGACGAAACGGGAAAAGAGGTGCAGTGAATGAAAAAGAGCATGAAGAGCACGGCGGCCATGCTGCTGGCGGCGATATTGACGCTTTCTCTGGGCGTATGGGCGCAGGCGGAGGGGCTGACGGGCGCGGCGGCGCTTTACGAGAGCGCGTCGTCGGCGGTCGTGGGCGTGTACGCGATGGGCGAGACGTGGTCGCGTGAGAGCGGCGCGTCGATTGCCGAGAGGGACTACGGCACGGGGCTGTATGTGGACGAGCGCGGCTATGTGCTCACCTGCTGGCATCTGATTCAGAGCGCGGATTTCGTGGAGATTGAAACGGCGTCCGGAGAGCGCATCCGCGTGAGCGAGATCCTCAGCGACAACACGGTGGATATCGCCGTGCTGAAGCTGGAAGCGCCGCTGGAAGGCGTACAGCCGCTTTCTCTGGGCGGCGAGGCGCGCGTGGGGCAGCGCGTGTACGCGATCGCCAACGCCTTCGACGCGTTCGGCGTGTATCCTGCGCAGATGACGGCGGGCGTTGTGTCCGACGTGAGGGGCGATACGGAGCGCGCGGCGAACTTCTCCCGCACGCTCGATCTCATCCGCGCCGACGCGGCGATCGGATACGGCGGCTGCGGCGGCGCGCTGCTGGACGAAAGCGGCGCCCTGATAGGACTTGCGACGCGTCTTGTCGATTCCGAGGGCGCGGAGAGCGAGAGCGCGTTCACCTCGGCGATCCCCGCCGCGACGCTTCAAAAGGTCATGGGCGATCTGATCGAATACGGCGCCGTGAAGCGGCCGCGCATGGGCGTGATGGTCGTGGACAATGACGGCCCGGAGGATGCGATTAAGAACTATCCGCCCTGCGGCAGCCTGGTGTCCGAGGTGGAGGCGGGCGGCCCGGCGGACAAGGCGGGGCTGCTCAAATATGACGTGATTACGGCCATCGACGGCGTGCGCACGCGTGGCTTTGCCGAGATGAGCAGGGAGCTTGAAAAGCATCAGGCGGGCGACACGATTACCGTGACCGTCTATCGCTGCGCCGATCCCGAGACGGGGATGTTCCTTGACAATCCCGAGTATCTTGAGCTTGAGCTGACGCTCGAGGTGCTGGACTGAGCGCGCCCTTGCGTTTCAAAGGGGAGGGACTTAAAGAGCCTGCGTTTTTTCTCCCCGGCAGGGAGAACGGCGGCAGGGCGGACGCAGGGCCTCTATAACCGCTTCGGCGCGCGACCCTGCGCCCTGAACTGATGAAAAAACCATGGGGACGGATCCTTGCGCCAGTCGCGCGTCCCCGCCGCAAAGGCACAGGCCGCCGGTCGTTCGGCGCGTTCCCGCTATTCAAAGGAGGCCATCGATATGAAACCGAAGCGTGCCCGCATCTATATGCTGGGCGATTCTCTCACGGAGGGCGAGGGCGGCTCTTACCGCTTTGCGCTGTTTGAACGGCTGTGCCGCGCGGGTGCGTCGTTCGAATTTCTGGGCGAGAACGTCGATGGCGATATTCGGCTGCCCGGCGCGTACAGGCGTTATGGCGGCGGCTGCGGCCGGGCCATCGGAGGCAACGCATCTGAAGCGGGCACGCTGCGCCGTCTGCTCACGGAGCCGGCGGGGCGGCAGGCGGCGGCGCGCTCGGACATGATTCTGCTCTGGGCGGGCGTGGACGATCCCGAGCCGGTTGAGCGCTATGAGCGCCTGATCGAGGATATTTTTTCAATCAACCCGGATGTGACCGTCTATGCGGCGACGCTGCCTGATCGAGACGAAGCGTCGCGCGATTTCAACCGCCGTCTGCTTTCCCGCCGCGTTGAGGACGACGCGGCGCGCGGCCACAGGCTGAAGCCGTTGACGATGATATCCGCTTCGTCCGAGAACGAGCCGCTCAGCATCAGCCAGAAGGGAATCAGACCGGCGGCATGGGCGCCGGCTCCAAGCCCGAGATCG
>SFOF01000139.1 GCA_004552515.1 Clostridiales bacterium | reverse complement strand
CCTTTGTGAGCGCTCTTCTGCGCTCGACGTCGCCCATCTGCGAGAACGGCGGCTGACAGACGGCGTGCTCGACGATCAGCCCCGGCCCAAATTCGCGCGCGACTTCGGTCAGCATCCGGCGATAGTCAACTTCGCTGCATCGCACGCCCCAGTCGATTTTCCAATAGCTGATTCCCGCTTCGTGGCACCAGCGCGCCCTTTCAGACCAGTATTTGCGCGCTTCGTCCAGCGAAGACGGCGCGTTTGCATCCTCAAAGCGCATCTGCGGAGAGATCCAAAGCCCCAGCCCCGCGTAGCCGAGCGCCTTCGTCTTTTCACAGAGCGTTTTCAGCCGTTCGGCCGGCGTGTGGCCGTAATTGGGGAATTTTTCGGGATCGGGGTCGCACCAGCCGAAGAGGTTGGGCGCGCCGGCGAGGTTGGCTGTGCCCATCGGCACGTCCCAGCCGTCGTCGACCATCAGATAGAGCGCGGCACGGTCGGCCCCGTCGAACGGGTGATAGTAGTTCCGCTTGCCGAACAGCGTCTCGTCGGTCAGCGAATCGCGCAGCTCCGATGCGCCTTCGCCGGTGATGCCCAGCTCCTGCGCGGGCAGGCGCTGATTGGCGAATGTACACATATAGTCATAGCAGGCGCTCGAGGTTTCGGGAATCAGATTCATGTTTTCACTCCTCCTCTGTCTGGATACGATTCTTGCGGGCGCGCTTTCGAGCGGCGAGGTGATCACGGCGTCGCAAGGCTCGATTCGCCGGCCGCCCGAGAGCAGATCGTCCGCCGAAACGCCGTAAAGCGCCGCGAGCTGCACGATGATTCGGCTTTTCGGCCTTGAACGGCCGTTTTCCCACTTTGAGACGGCCTTGTTGCTCACGCCGAGCCGTTCGGCCAGCTCTCCTTGCGTGAACCCCTTTTTCTCACGCAGCGCGCAGAGATAATTGCCAAATTCAAAATCGTTCATCAGCCATCACCCTTTGCTGAAATTTTATCCCATTTCGGGCAAAACCGCAAGGCCGATAACTCTACCGGAGGTAAAAGATGCGATTCCTGATCGACGGATTTTGAATTGACAACCATGTTCGGTGATGATATAATAACGATAAATCGAAGAGGGGAAGTGAAGCGATTGATACCGAAGGGCTTTATCCTTTACGCCAGCGAGACGGGCGCAAGGCTGAACGCCAACGTGCATACAGGCGGCGGCGACGACGATACCGAAATATTGCAGGCTGCGCTCGATAAGGCGCTCGAATGGGGGCATCTGCACCTGCTACTGGACGGCGCGGCGCGCGTTCGCGGGTTGAAAATCCATTCCAATACGATCATTGAATGTCCGGATGCGGACTGCGGCCTGTTCATGAGCGACGATATTCCCGGGCCGGTGCTGCGCACGGCGCATTACAGCCTGCGCGGCGGCGAGCGGACGCAGCGCAACATCGCGCTGATCGGCGGAACCTACAACCACAACAACGCGCATCATCGCCATCGCGCGGCGGTGACGGAGGAGTATGCCGACTGGCATAGCGTCGTGCTGCACGCGCATCCGGGCTATGAGCGCCCCAACATCGCCATCGAGCTGACCTGCGTTGAGAATGTCACGATTCGCGATATCGCCATACAGGATAATTCCGCGTGGGCAATGCTCGTATGCAACTTCAAAAACGTCAATATCGAGAACGTGCATCTTGATCTGCGCAATCACTATCCGTCGCACAATCAGGACGGCCTGCATTTCTGGGGGCCGGGTCGCTTCTTGAATATCCGCAATGTCTACGGACGCTCCGGCGACGATTTTATTGCCCTTGCGCCCGACGAGCATGACGGCGTGTCCGACATCACCGACGTGCTGATCGACGGTCTGGCGCTTGAGCGCGCCGATCAGTGCGTGCGGATGCTTTCGCGCGAAAAGGGACGGCTGGATCGCGTAACCGTGCGCAACTGCTATGGCGAATGCACCAGCATGGGCTTTTACATCAATTACTGGTTTGCTGATTCGAAAAATCACGGCAATTACGGCTCGCTCTATTTTGAAAACATCGATCTGCGCACCTGCAAAAACAGCTATTCGCCCGCATTCCTGTTCCGAATCGGCGCGAACGTCGATTCCATCGTCTGTCGAAACATCGCGCACCGCGCGCCCTATGACGCGAGGCCGCTGTTCGATCTTGGCTATTATTCCCATAATGACATTCAGCCCGATGTGCAGCCGCACGTCCGCTATATGCTCGTCGACGGGCTGTGCGTGCAGGAGCATGGCGGCGATTTGAAGGACGCGAGTTTCATCAATGTGGACGGCGCTGTGGACAATCTGGTCATCCGAAACGCCGACGTCATGCGCAATGAGGACGCGGCGGCGCAGGGGACTTTCATTCAGATGCACGAGCGCGGCCATATCGGGCGGCTCGAGATGGACAATGTGCGCATTGAGCGCATGGAAGCGATCCTTGACCGGCGCGAGGGCGCAATCGACGCGCTGGAAATGAGAAACGTGCGCGGAAGCGGCGTGACGAACGAGATCCTGACGAACGACTGAAAAATGACTGAATAACCGGCGGCCGTCGCATGGCTTGAAAAAGCTGTGCGGTGGCCGCCTTTTATAGGCGCGGCAGTGGGAAAGCATATTTCTTGCCGCAGCGCTGCGCCTTGCTTTCAATGACGCCAAATAAAAACATTTGTTCATTATACACATACGCTTACTGCGAAGAAGTACATTTTATAAAAAATCGCAGAAATGCAAGCGATTCTCTTGACAAAGGAACAAAAGTTCTATATAATACAAACTGTAATCGCAATAATGCGACTAAAGAAAGGAGAAGAGCGATGGCGCGAACGCTGTCTCTGACACGGAACGAGCAGGAAACCGCCGAGGACATCCTGTTTTTGCTGGCGGACGAGGCGGCGGCTCAACGCAGGCGCGGCGCTTATCCCGACGATATGCCGTCGCGCATGGCGCAGATATGCGACAGCGCGAATTGGGCACGGCACTGTACAACGGTGAGTGCGCGAAAGAGCGCGCTGGCGCTGCTGGTTTGCCAGGCGCTGGAGGCCATGCTGCGGGAGAGCGAGCCGGGCGGGGCCGTGCTGGCGGCGCTCAGAGCGGGAGAAATGGAAGGGAGCGAGAGCACATGATGACGGACGGAGAAAAGCTGAGGATCACGAAGGACGCGATACGGCGGCTGCGGCTCCAGGGGCCGAGGGCGCTGGCCGAATACGAGCGGGCGTACGGCAGCGGCTGTGCGGTGAGCGCGCCGCCTGATAAAATCGGCGGCGGACGCACGAACCGCGTCTCAAGGCCGACGCAGATGCGGGCGCTCGGTATGATCGAAAGGGAGGAGGAGGCCGCGCGGCGGCTGCGCTGGTACGGCTGCCTGCGCGCGGCGCTGGAGGAACTGAACGGCAGGGAGGGCAAGTCGTTCAACGCGCTGCGGCACGATCACACGGTGGCGCGCGCGCTTCAGCTGTATGCGCTCAGGGGCGCGGGCGGCGAGACGATGCGCATGATGCTGAGCGTATCGCGGCCCGTGAGCGACAATTATGTGCGCCGTCTGCTGCGCGAGGGCCTGACCGCCGTCAAGAACGAGGCGGAGAAAGCCGGGCTATTCGACGAATATCCGGACGGATGCGGGGCGGAGGAGAGCGCGAATGCGCCATACTGAGGGCTTCTTACAATTTGACAGGGGCGCTCAGAAAACGCCAGTTGATAATGGCCGGCGCCGCGCCTACAATAGGAAGAGGGCCGCCCGATGAAGAACCGAAGGGGCGGGGGGATGGAGGACAGATTTATGGATTTGCTCAGAAAGATCGATATTCACGCGCATCCGGCGAGGACGCGCGGTTTGCCGGGGCCAACGGGGAAACCTTTCCGACGGCGCGGGAGCTGCTCGATATGTACGACGCGATCGGCATTGAGGCCGGCGTCATGCTGCCCTATATCAATGTCGAGTGCGCCTATGACACGGTGACGAATCGCGAGATCGCCGAGATGGCTGCGCGAGCGATGCGGCCTGCCGGTGATCTTTCACTTCGGCGGGGCGAGCGGCGATTATGGCGTGGTGGATGAATTCGGCCTGCCGCGCTTGGAATATGTGCTCGATCGCTTTCCGGCGCTGAAGGTGCTGGGCCATTCTCAGCGCTTCTGGTCGCTGATCAGCGGCGACGCGCCGGTTGACGTATGGAACGGCTATCCGAAGGGACGCGTCGCGGCGGGCGGCCGCGTGGTCGAGCTGATGCGGCGCTACGGCAATCTCTGCGGCGATCTTTCAGCCGGCAGCGGCTATAACGCGCTTTCGAGGGATCCCGAATTTGCCTGCGATTTCATTGAGGAATTTCAGGACAGGCTGTTTTACGGCACCGATTTTACCCGCCTGAGCGCCGTTCACGGGCCGGCGGAGAAGCTGGCGGCGTTCCTTGACGAGGCGGTTTTGACGGGGCGCATATCGCGGGCGGCCTATGAGAAGGTGTGCCGAGGAAACGCGCTCAGGCTGATTCAGGCGGCGCGGCGCTTTGCCGCTTCATGACGGTCATGAAGCGGGCCCTGCAAAAGGGGGAGCTGCCCAACGCGCAGTATATGAATCTGTTCTATGCCCGCAAGGAGCTGATGCGCTCGTGCGTCCTGATGGAGGGCTTTCTGGAGCAGGCGCTGCTGTTCCGCAACAACGCAGTTTAGCGTCATTGATCCTGAACTGGCCGCGGCCAGGATGCAGCTGAGCAGCGTGCTGAAATTCAGCATGATCGTCCTTTCGACGGTTCCGATACTCTGCGTTTATCCGTTTATTCAGAAGTATTTTATACAGGGCGTGATGATCGGTTCGCTGAAGGGGTAAGGGGTGTCTGAGAATTTCAAGCGGACTGCGAGCTGAACGTGCTTTTTGTCATTCCGGCGGCTAAGGAGCCTGATCTGACGAAAATTTGCGGGCGCGGGCAGTCCCTTTCCTTTTGCGGCGATTTTTGAAAGACTCCGTTCGATTGTCGATTTGCGCGGCGTCAGGCGGCCTTCCTTTCGGGCGCCAGCTCGCTGACGAGCGCCGAGCCGATGATCAGCGCCGCGCCGAGCAGGGCGATGAGGGAGAGCGACTCATGCAGCACGGCGGCGGAAAGCAGCAGCGCGAATACCGGATCGATATAGCCCAGAACGGCGATGGACTGCGCCTTCAGCCGCTTCATGCCGCCAAAGTACAGAGCATAGGCCAGGCCCGTATGGACGGCGCCTACGAACAGCACCATGGCGATCGAGCGTGCGTCCAGCCGGATGGCAGAAAAATCCTCGGTCAGCAGCAGATAGGGCAGGAGCGTGACGGCGGCGCTGATGAGCTGGATGGTCGTCCGCCGGTAGGCATCGTCGAGCGTGATTTTCTTGTTCAGTATGACGACGGCGGCATAGAGCGCGGCGGCCCCCAGGCCGAAGAGCACGCCGGTCAGATCGCGCGCGCCCGTCGCGGCCTCGTCTGTTATGCCCGAAACGAGGATCATGCCGGCGACGGCAGCGGCGGCGCACAGGAGCCGGCGGCGCGTGAGGCGCTCATGCAGAAAGAGCGGCGAGAGCAGTATGACGATGGTGGGCTGCATATAGTAGCACATGGTGGCTGTGGCGACGGAGGTATAATTGTAGGCTTCGAAGAGGAAAATCCAGTTGAAGCCGATCAGCGCGCCCGTCAGCACGAGCAGAAGCAGCGTTTTGCCGCCGATCCTTTCGGCGGAGCGGCGGCTGACGCGCATGAAAACGCTCAAAAACGCGCTGCCCAGCAATCCGCGCGCGAAGGCGAGGACGCCCGAGGAGAGGGGAATGAAGCGCCGGAAAATGCCGATCGTGCCGAAGATCAGCATGGCGGCGATAAGGGCGCAATAGGATTTCAGGTTTTTTTCGGTCATGAGCGTCTCTCCCGATGAAGGTTTTTGCGGAAATGGCAATTCATTTTCCCAATTATAGAGCGCCATTGTTAT
>SFOF01000138.1 GCA_004552515.1 Clostridiales bacterium | reverse complement strand
GTTGTAGATGTTGGTCTTGCGCTCGTCGAACGTTGGGAACATGAAGCCCGTCTCCGGCATATTGACGATGTAGTCCAGCGCGCGGGTATGGAACTCGTTCTCGCTGGCGCAATAGCGCAGCGCCGGCTTGCTCAGGCGCACCGGACAGATCGAGCAGATCAGATAATGGAACACATCCGCGCCCGAATCGGACGGCTGATCGTCCAGCGTGAAGGCCGGCACGTCATAGGCGTCGTGCATGAGCAGGATCAGATAGTTGTCCTCGAATTTGAACGTCTCGATGATCCGGCTGAAGAATTCCTCCACCGCCTCGTCGTCGGTCAGCGCCGAATCGCGCAGCTTCATCAGCAGCGCGTGCTCCACGCCCTCCCGCACCTGCTCGGTGGTGAAGGACATATCGACGAGATTCTTGTCCGGGATGCCGGAGAGCGTCTTTTTGAAGATCGACAGATACTTGTCGGCTTCCTCCTCCGGCATGGCCAGCGGAGAGGCGGCGAACTCGGAGATGATTTCGCCGTCCTGATTAACATAGCAGCCGCGGATTACGGTCACATTGTTGCGCTCGGGATTAAAGCGCTTGCGAATTTCGGCAATTTCCTTTCTGGTCATGATAAGCTCCTTTATGATGAATGATCATCCCCTCGCCGCCAGGGGCAAGGGGATGTGCGGTCAGCGCGCAGATTCCATCTCAAGAATGACGCGCGATTTGTCCAGCCACATGAGGCTGTAGCGCTCGCCGTTGCGCCACATGGCGCGCGCGTCCTCCTTTGTCGCGGCGGCCGTGAGCGAATACAGACTGCCGTCCGCTTCGTCCTCAAAGATCAGCGTCCAGTGCATCATGCCGCGATGGCTGTGAATCGCCACGGCGAACTCCCGGCTCACATCCACCAGGCGCATCGTCCTTTCACAGCGCCGGCCCTGCGAACGATCGCCGATGATCTCGACCACACGCACGATGTAGGGCACCGACAGCACCAGCACGATCGCCGGCAGCGCCCAGATCAACCGGCTCTCGATAAAACGATCCAGCAGCAGCGTCGCCGCCATGCTGAAGAGCAGCACCTGCCAGGTCAGCGTCACATACGTCCTGATGGGAAAAACACGCCTGTCCATAGCGTTCCTCACTCAAACAGCTTATCGAGAATCACCTCGACAAACAGCTCGTGCATTTCGGGAATCGGATGATTGATGTCGTTGGCCAGCATCGCCGTGGTGTCCACGCCGCAGCGATCCATCGCCTGCCATTTCGCATACGCGTCGGCCACAGGCATATGACGCGCCTGAGCCTCCGCCTTCGCTGCCTCCACATAGCGCGTGAGGATACCGTCGTTCTGCGTGTGCGTGCATTTCTTCGCGATGGCGCGCAGCTCCTCCTTGTGAATACCCGCCGGCACATAGGCGCACATCCGGTTGGGCGTCAGGAGCATACACTCCGCACCCGTGGCCAGCACCTTATCGAATATCGCCGCCATGTTGGCCGCGTACGCCTTCAGGCCGCCCTCTACATCGTCATTGCCGGAATCGTTCAGTCCGAAATTCACGATCACCAGATCGGGCCTGAGACTCAGCACGTCCCGCTCGAGCCGGTCAAGGCCGCCCTTTGCGCTGTCACCCGATATGCCCGCATCCATCACGCAGGGCGCGGCCGCCGGATAGAGCGCGTTGAGCTTCTTCTGAAGCCGCGCGGCATAGCCCTCATGCGGACGGAATGTCGTCTCCCAGCCCCCGTTCGGCAGCGTGGTCATCTCAAAGCAGCCGTGCGTCACGCTGTCGCCCAGGCAGACGATCACCGCGGGGCGGTAGGCTCTGAAATCACGGCAGCGGCCGGCCATCTTCTCGGTTACCTTCATCATGGTATTTCCTTCCCTTCAAGTCAGAATATACGCTATATCAGGAGCGGCGCGCCTGCCACTCATGGATCTTGTCGAGCGCTTCCTTGTACTTTTTAGACAGCGCCGTGGGGTTGCGCCTGAGCAGGCTGCGCTTGGCCGTGTCAAAGCGCTCGGCCAGCATATCGCCCATCATGCGCTGCTTGTCGCGCAGGGCGTTCAGCTCGTCGGTCAGCTGGGCCAGGCGCTGATCCTTGGCCTCCTTCGCCGCCGTCTCAAGGTTCTCAATGCGCTTTTGCAGCTTGCGCACCTCCTCGCGCATGGTGTCCACGCGCGCGAGCAGCTTTTTAAGATCGATGGCCGTCGTCACGGCGTGCGTCAGATCGACGGTAAAGATCACCGTGATGACAAACACGATGATCTGCCGGATCTGCGGATCAATCATGCCGATCAGCTTCTCGACCGGCTGATTCAGATAGTAGACCAGCAGCACGCTCATAACGCCCCACGCCAGCGAGGACGTCAGGCAGATGTGCCCCTGAAAATTGAAGCGCTTGTGGCTGTAATCCCAATAGCGCACCTTGAAGAGCGCCTCCATGACCACGCCGGTAACATATTCGAGCAGCGTCGCCGCCGCCATGCCGGCCAGACCGACCAGCCACCAGTGCGCGCGGAAGGGCAATGTCGAAACGAGGATCGTCAGCGCGCCGAAGCCGTATATCGGCAGCACCGGCCCGAACAGAAAGCCGCGGTTGACAAAATGATGCTTGCAGAACACGGAGACAAACGTCGTCTCAAAGCACCATCCGATAAAGCAGTAGATATAGAACAAAAGCACCCAATCGCCAAGGCTGTAGGCCAGCGCCATGGTTTTCAGCACCCCTTCCAATGAACTGTTTTGACTGTCTTATTGTACCATCGCGTCCGCGCTTTGTCAAATACTGCTTTTCTCAGCGATGAAAAATGCGCCGGGGATATTTGGCTCATCCCCGGCGCACGATCGCCCTTCTCTATTCCGCTTTATCCTTCAGCGCAAAGCCGTCCTCGCTCAGCACGAGCGTCATCGCGCCGCCGTCATAGGTAAACGCGCCGCGCGCCGTCTCGCTGCCGGCCGCGTCCTTCGCCGTGAGCGTAAACGTCTCGCCGCGCCTTACGTCAAAGTCCAGCTTGAGCGTTTCCTCCGCCAGCACGCTTCCGTCCGCATGACCCGCCCCGCCGCTGTGAGACGCGCTCTGAAAGCCGATTGTGCTCACGTTTTCAACGCCGATTTCCACATACACGCCGTCCTTATCCTCCGGCACCGCGCAGCCGACCAGCATAAGCGCAGTCAGCGCAATCAGCAAAAGCGCCGCCGCGCTCTTCATTCTCCTCATAAAAAGCTGTCCTCTCCTTTCTATAGTGCCTGTCATGCGCCGCCCCGCAGCGCCGCCTCCAGCTGATTAACGCGCGAAAGCAGCTCCTCTACGGCGCGCCGCCTGTCCGCGATGCAGGACTGAACATACAGATCGCTCGCCAGGCCGTCAAACAGCCAGTCGGCCACGCGCGCAAAATCGTGATTGTCCTCCTGAAAGAGATACTTGGCGTCGGGTGCAAGCTCTCCGGCGATTTCAAGCAGCCGCTTCGCCTCGCGGATGTGGCTTTCCGCATCGTCCATATGGCCGTGCTTGATGAGCGTGCTGATAAAGCCGCCGCCCAGTACATCCCACAGGCCCCAGCCGCGCGCGCTGCCCAGCTCGTCCAGCGCGCGCTCCAGCTGATAGCGCGCCTCGCCCACCAGATGCAGGGCGCGGGTATTGTTCTCATTGTTTGTCATAATCTGTCGCCTCCTTTGACGATGATCAAAGGATACCACGTTCCGCCCGTCCGCGCAACGCTTTCCCGCTCAAAACCTCATTCCGCCGTCTCATCGATACACGCGGCCGTCTGATCCGCGCTGTATTCCAGCAGATCGCCGGGCTGGCACTCGAGCACCTCGCACAGCCTTTCCAGCGTCGAAAAGCGAATGGCGCGCGCCTTGCCGTTCTTGAGGATCGACAGATTGGCCATCGTGATGCCCACCTGCTGCGCAAGCTCGGTCATGCTCATCTTGCGCCGCGCCAGCATCACATCCAGATTGACGATGATCGCCACAGCCCATCTCCTCCTCACACGGTCAGCTCATTGTCCTCGCGCAGCAGCGCCGCCCGATGAATCAGCCGTGCGAGCGCCAGCGCCATAAGCCCCACGCACAGAAACGCCGGAATGACGAACAGAAACACAATCGTCAGCAGCGCCGCGCCCACGCCCGTTATGAGCGACACGGCAAAGCCCACGACCAGATAGGCGCACACAATCAGCGCCATGACGGCGATGAAGCGCACGGTTTTCTCGCTCTCCTGTGAAAACGAGCGATCCGACTGAATCAGCCCGATCAGCCGGCAGAACGCCCCCAGCGCCAGCAGACACGGAACCGCGCCCACGCCCGCATACGCCGCGCACGGCCAGAGCGCAGAGCGGTATTCCGGCGCGTCATGATAGAACATCCCCGCCACGCCGGCCAGCATGAGCGCCGCGCCCACGGCCAAGAGGCCGATCAGCGCCGCCGCCGTCCACAAAAGCACGCCCGTCACCCTGTCCCGTTTCTTTTCTTGCATTGCTTTTTCCCTCCTTATGGCGCTATTATAGCCGATCGTATCTCGTTTGTCAATAGTTTTTTATCGTCTTTCGATATAATTTGAGAGCCGCTCGCCGATCTGAAAAATATTTTCAAAAAGGGGCTTGACATACGGCCCATGCGGGCTTATTCTATTCATGAAAAAAGCATACTGGACACGAAGCAAAGCATCTTCAGGGCGGGGCGCAATTCCCCACCGGCGGTACAGCCCGCGAGCCGAAAGGTTGATCCGGTTTGATTCCGGGGCCGACAGTGACAGTCTGGATGAAAGAAGAGCATTTCCTTTTCATAATTCTCATGCGGAATATGATCAGGCCCCTGATGCCAAGCGCGGGGCCTGTTTTGCTGTTATGAAAGGGGAAATCTTTGATGACCAGAAAAACCGTTTCCGCAAAGCTGATCGCCCGCGTGGGCGTGCTGGGCGCGATTGCCGCGCTGCTGTTCCTCATTCCGGGCATACCGATCGTGCCGCCGATCTACAAGCTGGATTTTTCCACCGTGCCGGTGCTGCTGGGCGGCTTCTCGCTGGGGCCTGTGCCCGGCCTTCTGATCCTGCTCGTCAAGGATCTGGTCGGCCTGACCAACTCATCCTCGATGGGTGTGGGCGAGCTGGCCGATTTCCTGGCCTCCGCCGCCATGATGCTGACCGCCGTGGCGATTTACCGGCGCCATCACAGCCGCCGGGGCGCGCTCATCGGCCTGATCGCCGGCACGGCCGTCATGACCGCAGCCGCCGCGCTGATCAACTACTACATTGTCATTCCGTTCTATGTGGCGGCCATGAATATGCCCGCCGAGGCCATCGTCTCGATGATCGGCAAGGTCATTCCCGCCGTCGATTCGCTGCCCAAGCTGATCGCCTTCGCCACCACGCCGTTTAATCTGCTCAAGGGCGTCGTGCTGTCGGTCATCACGTTCCTGCTCTACAAGCGGCTTTCTCCGCTGCTGAAGGGCGAAAAGAAGCGCTAAACGCACATTTTTGAGGTGAATCATGCTCTTTCACACTGTTTCCTCCGAGGATACGACGGCCTTCGGCGCGGCGATGGGCGCGCTGCTTCAGCCGGGCGACGTGGTGCTGCTCACGGGCGATCTGGGCGCAGGCAAATCGGTGCTGGCGCGCGGACTGGCGCGGGGGCTTGGCATCACGCAGGCCATGCCCAGCCCGACGTTTACGCTCATGCAGCCCTATCGCGGCCGGATCCCCTTCTATCATTTCGATCTCTACCGGCTGGACGATCCCGATCAGTTCTATGAGGCCGGCCTGGACGAATTCATCGGCGGCGACGGCGCGGCTGTGATCGAATGGCCGGACTGCGCCGATCTGGATCCCGCGCCCGCGCTGCACATAACGCTCTCCCGGCTGGAGGACGACGACGCGCGCGCGATCGAGGTGACAAGCGCCGGCATGGACGACCGCATGACCGGATTTTACGACGCATTGAAGAAATGGAGCGTAAAAGCATGAAAATACTCGCCCTGGATACCTCCG
>SFOF01000137.1 GCA_004552515.1 Clostridiales bacterium | reverse complement strand
CGCTGACCATTGAGGCCACCAGCGGCGCGCCCTCCTTGGGATGGCGCATGGCGATGATGTCGGCATAGCCGCCCACGACGCGGATGGTGTCGGCGACGCTCTCGCCCTTCGATGCGGAAGAGGACGACGCCTCCGAGAAGCCCAGCACCTGCCCGCCCAGCTCATACATGGCGGCTTCAAAGCTCAGACGCGTGCGGGTGGACGGCTCGAAGAACAGCGTGGCCAGCTTTTTATAGCGGCATTTTTCGCGGTAGGCGTCGGGGTGGGCGATGATGTCGTTGGCTTTCCTCAGCAGATCGTCGATTTCACCGACGGACAGATCGAGTATGTCGATGAGGCTTCTCATGCGTTTTTTCCTCCAATCCAGCTTTCGTCCTCGGGATGATCGCGGAAGGCAAGCAGGCGGGCGACGTCTCCGCTTTGGATCAGGCCGTCCCGCGCGGCCACGGCCACAACGGTGTCGAAATCGGTCAGCGAGACGTTGCGCACATGGGCGGCGGCCATGCGGTCAAGGCCCTTCTTCATGCCGTAGGTGAACAGGCTGGCGATCCCCAGCACCTCCGCGCCCGCCTCGCGCAGCGCCTCCACGACGTCCAGCGCGCTGCCCGCGGTCGAGATCAGATCCTCGACGACGACGACGCGCTGACCCGCCTCGAGCTTGCCCTCGATGCGGTTGTTGCGACCGTGATCCTTCGCGCCGGAGCGCACATAGCCCATGGGCAGACCCATGATGTGCGCGGCGATGGCGGCGTGGGCGATGCCGGCGGTCGAGGTGCCCATCAGCACCTGCGCGTCCGGATATTCGCGCCGAATCAGCTCGACGAGGCCGTTTTCAACGTCGTTGCGCACGGCGGGGGCGGTCAGCGTCAGGCGGTTGTCGCAGTAGATGGGGCTCTTGATGCCGCTGGCCCAGGTGAACGGCTCCTCGGGGCGCAGGAAAACCGCGCCGATGGAGAGAAGATCGCGGGCGATGAGTTCTTTCATTTTATGTGTGTCCTTTCTGGTTCAAAAAGTGGATTTACAGCACAAATTCGCGCAGGCAGCGCTCATAGGCGGCCACGGGATCGGCCGCGGCGGTGATCGGGCGGCCGACGACGATGTAGTCGCTGCCCAGCTCGCGGGCGCGTTCGGGGGTGGTCACGCGCGCCTGATCGCCCACGTCGCCGCCGGCAAAGCGCACGCCGGGCGTGACGGTGAGGAAGGACGCGCCGCACGCCGCATGTACCTTGCCGGCTTCGAGCGGCGAGCAGACCACGCCGTCCAGTCCGGCAGCGCGCGCGTTCTGCGCATAGCCCAGCACCACCTCGTCGAGCGGACGGTCGATGTACAGCTCGTTTTTCATGCGCTCCTCGGTGGTGGAGGTGAGCTGCGTCACGGCGATGAGCAGCGGGCGCGTGCCGTCGGGGCGGGTGAGCCCTTCGAGCGCGGCGCGCATCATATCGGCGGTGCCGAAGGCGTGCAGGTTGGTCATGTCTACGTCCAGCCCGCTCAGCACGGCCATGCTCTTCCTGACCGTGTTGGGAATGTCGCACAGCTTGAGATCGAGGAATATCTTATGGCCGCGCGCCTTGATGTCGCGCACGATCTGCGGCCCTTCGGCATAGAACAGTTCCATGCCGATCTTGAGATACGGCTTTTTATCGGTGAACTGATCCAGAAAGTCAAAAACCTGTCTGCGGCCTGCAAAGTCGCAGGCGACGATAACGTCCTTGCCCATATCAGTGCGCGCCTCCTATGATGTCGGTGAGAGCGGTGATGCCGTATTTTTCCATGACGGCGGGCAGATCCCGCACGATATCGCGGCAGGCGAAGGGGTTGACCAGATTGGCCGCGCCTACCTGAACCGCCGTCGCGCCGGCCAGCATCATTTCCAGCACGTCCTCCGCGCAGGAAACGCCGCCGATGCCGACGACCGGAATTTTGACCGCCTCGTAAACCTGATAGACCATGCGCAGCGCCACGGGCCGGATCGCCTCGCCCGACAGGCCGCCGGTGATGCCGGCCACGGCGGGGCGGCGCGTTTTGAGATCGATGCGCATCCCCATGATGGTGTTGATCAGGCTGATCGCGTCGGCCCCCGCATCCTCGCAGGCGCGGGCGATGGCGGCGATGTCGGTCACGTTGGGGGAGAGCTTGATCCACAGCGGCTTCTTCGTCACGCGGCGCACAAGGCCGGTGATGCGCGCGGCGGCTTCCGGCGTGGTGCCGAAGGCCATGCCGCCGCCGTGGACGTTGGGGCAGCTGATGTTGATCTCGATCCAGCCGACCTCGGGGCACGCGTCGATCTTTTCGACGCACTGGACGTATTCATCCTCGGAAAAGCCGCTGATGTTGGCGATCACCGGCTTGCGGAAGCACTGGCGGATCTTGGGGATTTCCTCGCCGATCACTTTGTCGATGCCCGGATTTTGCAGGCCGATGGCGTTGATCAGGCCGGAGGGGCACTCGGCGATGCGCGGCGTGGGGTTGCCGTAGCGCGGCTCGCGGGTCGTGCCCTTGAAGGAGAACGTGCCCAGACAGTTGATGTCGTACAGCTCGGCGAATTCGTGGCCGTAGCCGAAGGTGCCGCTGGCCGCGATGACCGGGTTGTCCAGAGTGATGTCGTTCAGCGAAACGCGGGTATTTACCATATGACTTCCTCCCTCATCAGCACGGGGCCGTCTTTGCAGATGCGTTTGTTGCCGTATTTGGTGCGGCAGGTGCAGCCCATGCACGCGCCGAAGCCGCAGCCCATGCGCTCCTCGAAGCTGTACTGGCCGGACGTGCGCGCGGCCGCTTCAATCGCGCGGAACATCGCCTCGGGGCCGCAGGCGTAGAAGTAATCGTGCTCAAGCTCGCCCATAAGGTCGCTGGGGTAGCCCTTCGCGCCGAAGCTGCCGTCGGCCGTGCAGACGACCACATTCAGTCCGGCCGCTTCCATCTCGCGCTTGTAGAAGATTTCCTCGCGCGTATTGAAGCCCAGCACGACCGTCGGCTCAACGCCTCTTTCGAGCAGCACGCGCCCCAGCCCGTACATGGGAGCGATTCCCGCGCCGCCGCCGATGAGCAGCGGCTTTTTGCCGCCCTTGTCGATCATGAAGCCGTTGCCCAGGCCGCAGAGCACATCCAGCGACTGGCCGGGCACCATGCGGGAAAGCGCGCGCGTGCCGTCGCCGACGATTTTGTAGAGCAGCGTGATGCGGTTTTCGTTCCAGTCGCACACGGAGAGCGGGCGGCGCAGATAGAAACCGTCCAGCTTGATGTTGACGAACTGTCCCGGCGCTTTGATGGCGCTCGTGTCGCCCTCAAGAGAGAGCTGCATCATGCTCTTTGTGAGCGGCGTGTTGGAACGGACGAGGTACTGCCCCTGAATCATGTCATATCCTCCTTATCGAGCGTCCTTTTGCCAGACGATTTGGCCGTTATGGACAGTCATGAGGCATTCGCCATAGACTGCGCGGCCTTCGAACGGCGTGGCGTGTCCCATCGAGAGAAATGTGGCCGGATCGATTGTGTATTGTCTGCGGAGATCGAATATCGTAAAATCGGCGCGCGCGCCCTCGCCCCATGAACGCTCAAGGCCGAAGCGATGGGCGGGGGAGAAGGCCATCAGCTCGATCAGCCGCTCGAGCGTGATTACGCCGCGCCGCGCCAGGGCGGTATAGAGCACCGGGAAGGCGGTTTCCAGCCCCACGACGCCCATCGGACTGCCCTCGAGGCCGCGCGCCTTTTCCTCGGCGGCGTGCGGCGCGTGGTCGGTGGCGATCATGTCGATCGTGCCGTCGCACAGGCCCTCGAGCAGCGCGTCGCGGTCGGCGGCGGCGCGCAGCGGCGGGTTCATCTTGAAGCGGCCGTGCTCCTGCAAATCGTCCTCGCACAGCGTGAGGTAGTGCGGCGCGGTCTCGCAGGTGACGTTTACGCTGCTCTTCTTGGCCGCGCGGATCAGCGCGACGCTTTCCTTTGTCGAGACGTGGCAGACGTGATAGGCGCATTTCGTCTCGTCCGCCAGCTTCAGGTCGCGCTCGATCGGTCGCCATTCGCTCTCGGAGACGATGCCGCGGTGATTGTGCGCCTTGGCATAGCGCCCCGCGTGGATGTAGCCGCCGTTCAGCAGCGCATTGTCCTCGCAGTGCGCCGCGACGATCTTGCGAAGCGCCGCCGCGCGCGTCATGGCCTCGCGCATGATCGCGGCGTCCTGCACGCCGCGTCCGTCGTCGGAAAACGCGATGACGTTCGGGGCCATGCCCTCGAGATCGGCGATTCGCTCGCCCCTTTCGCCGACGGTCAGCGCGCCGTAGGGAAAAACCTCCACGCGTGCGGCACGGCGGATCATCTCCCGCTGAATATTCAGCGATTCAACGCTGTCGGGCACGGGATTCAGATTGGGCATGGCGCACACGGCCGTAAAGCCGCCGTGCGCCGCGGCCAGCGTGCCCGTGCCGATCGTTTCCTTATAAGAAAAGCCCGGCTCACGCAGATGAACATGAACATCCACGAAACCGGGCAATAAAACGCAATCGTCAAAATGAAACACGGGGGCGTTCGAAACCGTATCGGCGGAAACAATGCGCCCGTCCGAAACGCCCAGCGGACGGGAGACAAGCTGCCCGCCGGCGTAAACGCGGCATCCCTCGATGAGAAACGACATATCCGGCTCCCTTCTCAGAGTCGCGGCAAGAAAAAACGCCCTGCCGCGCGGCAAGGCGAATAGCTGTATACAGACCTCCCCATTCGGCGCACGGCCTGAAAAGGGCATGGAAAGCTATGACATCTTGCCGGCATCTCTGTACCGATTTAAAGATTCATTGTGCCTATTATACGGGAAAAGGGCGCGCCTGTCAAGTTAAATGCGTCCGAAGAGCGGCGCGCGAAAATCGGACGGGAGCGCGCCGACTTAACGTAAATGCGATTATCCTTTACAATTCGGCGCGCGTGCGCTATAATGAAGGAAACCGCTGCGAGGAAACGCGCGAAAACGGAGGAAAGAGCGATGGATGATCTGAGCCTGCACTATAAGCGACTGCTTGAAAACTGGGCGGCGTTCGCCCGGCGGGATCTGTTCCGGCCCGCCGACCGGCTCGATCTGATGTATTACGGCACGGGTACGGACACATGGGGGATCCAGACGCATCAGAAGGGCTTTGCGGCCTTTGCCGTGCTCGCGTCGCTGCCCGATGTGGATGAAAAAGCGGCCGGAATGACGCGCGCCGAGCTGAAGGACGCGGCGCTGGCCATGCTGCGTTTCACGCTGGCGAGTCACAAGAGCGGTGATTACCACTGCATGGAGGGCGACGACGTTCGCTGGGGCCACACGTGGCTCACGCCGCTGGGCGTTGAGCGCATGATGCACGGCGTGGAGGCCCTCTGGGACGACCTGACCGACGCGGACAGGGCCGGCCTTCGCCGGATGCTCATTTCAGAGTGCGACTGGACGCTGGATCACCGGGCCGTGGCGGGCAGCGTCATATCGCCCAACGTGCCGGAGAGCAACATCTGGTGCGGCGCGATCATGCACCGCGCGGCCATGATGTATCCCGACTGTCCGCGGCGCGCCGAGTATCTCGAGCGCGGCACGGCGCTGCTGCTGAACGGCCTGTCGATTCCCTCGGACGCAACCTCCTTCGCCGATTACGACGGCCGGCCGCTCTATGCCTGGCATGGCGGCGCGAATTTCTACGAGGACTACGCGCTCAATCATCATGAATATCTGAATGTTGGCTATATGGTCATCTGCCTGTCCAATATCGCCATGCTGCATTTTTCGTGCAGGCGGCGGGGCGTTGAGGCCCCCAAGGCGCTCTATCACCATATGGAGACGCTCTGGCGGCTGATCCGCGCCTGCATTTTCCCGGACGGGCGGCTGCTTCGCATCGGCGGCGATACGCGCGTGCGCTATTGCTATTGTCAGGACTACCTGCTGCCCTCGCTGTACATGATCCGCGACACGCTGGGCGACGACTGCGGCGCGTTCGAGACGGGCTGGCTGGATATGCTGGATAGGGAGACGGCCTATAACGGAGACGGCAGCTT
>SFOF01000136.1 GCA_004552515.1 Clostridiales bacterium | reverse complement strand
TCAGGACAGTCCGGAAAAGAAGCCCGCCTCGCTGGTGGCGCGGTTCGATCTGATCTTCGAATCGGCCTGCGCGGCGCTGGAGGGACGGCAGCTCCAGCCACTGCTGGTATAGGGGATAAAGTTCAGCCTCCCGAAGGGCTGTTCCCACGGGAGGCTGAACGCGTCTTATTCGGCGTAATAGGCCTTGATGTCACGGATCTTCACTTCGCCGTTGGCCTTGGTCACCTCGAGTGTGATCCTGCCGGTGCGCATCGTCGGGATGACGCAGATGGCCTTATGGCCGACGGTATCGCCCTTATAGAGGCACACGCGCTTGCTGCGGTAGGCGGGCATATGCGCGTACAGGCGGAACTCCTCGATGCTCTCGCCGTCGGTCAGATCCTCGCGGATGACCACGCGGTTGACCAGCGCGTTGGCCTTTTCGCCCTCGCCGCGCTCGGTGCTGAAGCCGTCCATGGCGATGCTCCATTCGTTATCGGCGGTCTTTTCCGCGTCGCCGAAGGGCAGCGCCCGGCCATAGCGCGCCTTGAGCCTGTTTCCGAACTCAGTAAGCCGCTGAACGTCCTTTTCGGGCAGCAGGCCGCGCCTATCGGGGCCGATGTTGATGAGGAAGTTCGCGCCGCGGCCCACGCTCATCTCGTAGATGCCCATCAGCTCGTCAGCTTCCTTGATGGTGTCCTCGTTCAGCTCGCAGTCGAACCAGGTGGAGCGCATCTTGAAATCGCACTCGGAGGGCAGGAACTTGGCGCGCGCCAGCTTTTCCTTTTCGGTGGCCAGCATGGAGAAATCCACGTCGGTGGTGGTGTTGAAGTTGGGCATGGGCGCGTAGCCGTCCTCGTTGCCCACCCAGCGGGTATCGGGATCCCACATGGAGAAGATCAGGATTTCCGGCTGCATCCCGCGAATGGCCTTGACGATGCGATCGGTGTCGTACTGATGGCCCTCGCTGCCGCAGCCATCGAACCACAGATAGTCGATCTTGCCGTAGCCGGTCAGCAGCTCGCTGATCTGATTGATGAAATAATCGTCGTATTCGCGGTCTTCCTTAAAGCTGATCTTGCCGCCCCACTGCGCCGGCGAATAATACAGGCCGACTTTCAGTCCATACTTGCGGCAGGCGTTGACATATTCGCGCACGACGTCGCCCTTGCCGTCCTTCCAGGGCGTGGATGCGACGGAGTAATCGGTGTATTTGGACGGCCAGTTGGCAAAGCCGTCGTGGTGCTTGCACACGAGGATGGCGTAGGTCGCGCCCGCGTCCTTAACCGTGCGGATCCACTGCTCGCAGTCCAGCTGCTCGGGGTTGAACGCCTCGGCGGGCATGGGGCGGTTGTCCCAGTCCTTATGGCCGAGGAAGAAGCTGCGGATACCGAAATGGAAGAACACGCCGTATTCCCAGTCCATAAAGGCCAGCTGGCCGGCGCTGGGCTTGAGTTTCATCGAATCCATGAATGGTCACGCTCCCGTCTGTGTATAAGTCGTTTGCTTTTGACATTATAGCATAACTCCGGCGGCCATGGCAAGGAGATTCCCGACTTCTTTATCGAAAAGAGCGCTTGGCGGTTGGTTTTGAGCGGGGACGTGATGCGCCTGTCTTGGTAATTCTATTGCGGCGCTTTATGCTTGGTTCTCGCCTGTCTCTGCGTTTCTATTGGAGTGTTTTGCGCCCAGATCACGCCTGCTGTTTGCCGCATAGCGCCAAACAGGACGGCTTGCGAAATGTTGCGTTCCTATTCCGCCATGGGTCGGGATCGCCATTCGTGCATTCTCGAATCCTTGGTTCGGTTATCGAACTTTACAGGTTCACTTCGTGCTTGTACGTTTCCTGATGGCGATCCCGACAGAGAACGAAGAGACGCGAGGAACGGAGAACGGAGTCGGCGGCGCGGTGTAAGTGCGTTTTTGCGTGATCGTATTGGCTTTGCCGTGTTTTCCGCGGGGAGAACGTTGGGGGCTGCGCGCCCCCAAACCTGCGCCAAAGAGCCATTGGCTCTCTGGACTCTCTTCATTTGATTCGCAGCGTGAGTGCATAAAGCACAGCAAGGGCCGTTCGGGTATAACGAAAACCCGTCCGGCCATAAATCAATGCCGGACGGGTCGAGTCGTATAAAAATGTTATCTGGTGCTCTTGTCGTAGGGAATACCCTCCGCCTTCGGGGCGCGGGAGGTTTTTGAAGTAAAGGCCAGAACGACCAGCGTAATGACATAGGGCAGCAGACGATAGAACGTCGGATTGATCGCCAGCTCCTTGAGCAGATACACGCCGTCGCCGTTGACGTCCAGGCTGGCGTACGAGGCCGCCACGCACTTGAACAGGCCGAACAGCAGCGCCGCGCCCGCAATGTTGAGCGGCTTCCAGTTGCCGAAGATCATGACCGCCAGCGCCAGGAAGCCGAAACCCGCCACATCGCCGTTGGCCGTGCAGTTGGTCGTGGTCAGCGCGTACACAAAGCCGCCCATGCCCGCCAGCGCGCCGGAGATCGTCACGCCCGCATAGCGCATCTTGAACACGTTGATGCCCAGCGAGTCCGCCGCCTGCGGATTCTCGCCGCACGAACGCAGACGCAGGCCGAAGCGCGTCTTGTACAGGATAATCGACAGTATCACATAGACGATCAGGCAGACGTACGTCGCCAGATACACCTTGTTGAGGAACGTATCCACAAAGAAGCCCGCCTCGTCCGTGCGGCCGTAGCCCAGCATGGACTTTTTGAGCATGAACCAGCCCGCCGAATCGCCCGTCGCCATTTGCAGCGTATTCTGATTGGCGATCATGCGCACGAAGAACAGCACCAGCGCCGGCGCCATCAGGTTGAGCGCCGTGCCGCCGATGGTCTGATCGGCGCGCAGATTGATCGCCGCGAAGGCCAACAGGAGCGAGAACAGCGCGCCCATCGCCGCGGCGATCAGCATGGCCAGTCCCATTAATCCTTGCAGCGTCCAGAACGAACCGGCCGCCTTGGCCGCCTCAAACACGCCCCACTGCTGCGCGGTGCGCACGAACAGCACGCCGATAAACGCACCGAATATCATAATGCCCTCGAGCGCCAGATTGATGATGCCGCTGCGCTCGGCGAACACGCCGGCCAGCGCCACGACCATCAGCGGCACCGCGTAGATTAACGTCTGCCGAATCAGAAAGCTCATTGCTTATCCCCCTCTCCCTTTGAGACGGCCTGCGCCGCTTCAGAGGCCCTGCGGCGCTTCAGGAAGAGCTTGCCCAGCCCCATGCGGATGACCAGCGAGAACGCCGCCAGATACACGATCACGGCAATGATCACGTCCGTGATATATTCGTTGTAGGCGGTCAGGTTGGTCAGCTGAAGGCCCGCGATATCCAGCATGGACATGAACATCGCCGAAAAAATCACCGCGATGGGATGGTTGACGGCGAGCAGCGCCACGGGGATGCCGTTGAAGCCCGCCGCGGGCAGCGACTGATAGGTCGCCCAGTAGAACTCCGTGTTGCCGGAGAGATAGTACAGTGAGCCGGCCGCGCCCGCCAGAGCGCCCGCAATCGCCATTGAAACCACGATGCTGCGCTTGTCGGCAATGCCCGCATAGCGCGCGGCAAAGCGATTCGAGCCGCACGCCTTCAGCTCATAGCCGAACGTCGTGCGCGTGAGGATGATGTAGACCACAATCGCCAGCACAATCGCGATGATGATGCCGCCGTTGACCTGCGAGCCGGGGAACAGCTTGTCCAGCCCCATCTTGGGGGTGCGCACGCCTGCGCCCGCCACATACGTCCACACGCCGTCCACCTTTTCAAGGCCATAGGCCGTGCTGTAGACATAGCCGGACTTGGTGTTCTCGACGATGTTCTTGAGATTGCTCAGATCGAACAGCCAGGTGACAATGTTGGCCGCGATCCAGTTGGTCATGATGCAGGCCAGCACCTCGTTGATGTTGAGCAGCGCCTTGAGCAGGCCCGGAATCGCGCCCCACAGCGCGCCGGCCAGCATACCGCCCGCGAAGGCCAGCATCCAGATCAGCCAGCCAGGCAGCGCCGACACGGGGATGCTCAGCGCGATGAACAGCGTCGCCGCCGTGCCCGCCAGATACTGACCGGGCGCGCCGATGTTGAACAGGCCCGTCTTGAACGCCACGGCGACCGACAGGCCGGTCATGATGAGCGGCGTGGCGCGGAAGAGCATATTGCCCACGCTCGAGGGATTAAAGCCGAATACCAGATTGCCCACCGCGTCGCGGCCCTTGCTGAACAGCCCCAGCATGACCAGCCGCACGCCCTCCCAGGCGCTCTTAAAGCCCAGCGAGGGCGTCGCACAGCCCACGATCACAATGATGACGCTGCCCGCCAGAAGACCTATGACGATCGACAGAAGGGAGGCCAGCACCGAGCGCACGCCCTCCTTCTGCCAGAAAGAGTTTTTCATGCTCACGCCTCCTTTTCCGTCTGCTTATGCTGCTTCTTTGCGCCGGCCATATACAGGCCCAGCTCCTGCGCGTCGATCTCGCCGCCTTTGAACGCGCCCACGATCTCGCCGCCATGCATGACCAAAATGCGATCGGAGAGATTCATGACCTCGTCCAGCTCGAGCGAAACCAGCAGCACCGCCTTGCCCGCGTCGCGCTGAGCGACCAGCTGCCTGTGAATATACTCAATCGCGCCCACGTCCAGTCCGCGCGTGGGCTGCACCGCCACGATGAGCGGCATATCCCGATCCAGCTCGCGCGCCACGATGGCCTTCTGCTGATTGCCGCCCGACATACTGCGCACGATGGTGTCCGCGCCCTGTCCGGAGCGCACGTCGTATTGCTTGATCAGCTCCTCGGCATACTCGCGCACCGCGCCGAAGCGGATAAAGCCGTGATTTTCAAAGCGCTTTTCCTGATAGCGCTGGAGCACCATGTTCTGCGCCAGCGTGTAATCGAGGATCAGTCCGTGCTTGTGACGATCCTCGGGGATGTGGCTCATGCCCGCGGCGCTGCGGGCGCGCACGGCGGCATGGGTAATATCGTGCCCGCATAGCGCGATATGGCCGCCGCTCGGCTTTTCAAGGCCGGTGAGTCCGTATACCAGCTCAGTCTGGCCGTTGCCGTCGATGCCCGCGATGCAGACGATCTCGCCCGCGCGCACGCTGAAGCTCACGTCGTGAACCGCGTCCTTCTTATACAGCTTCGAGGGAACGTGCAGATGCTCGACATTCAGCACCACGTCGCCCGGATGCGCCTCGCCCTTGTCCACCACCAGCTGGACGGGGCGGCCGACCATCATGCGGCTCAGTTCCTCCTTGGTGGTGTCCTTCGTGTTGACCGTGCCGATGCAGCGACCCTTGCGCAGCACCGTCACGCGGTCGGCCACGGCCATGATCTCGTTGAGCTTGTGGGAGATGAAGAGGATGCTCTTGCCCTCGCGGGAGAGGCCGCGCATGATCTCGATCAGTTCCTCGATCTCCTGGGGCGTGAGCACGGCGGTCGGCTCGTCGAAGATCAGCACCTCGTTGTCGCGATAGAGCATCTTGAGGATCTCGACGCGCTGCTGCATCCCCACGGTGATGTCCTCAACCTTCGCATCCAGATCGACGGCCAGGCCGTAGCGCTCGGACAGCGCGCTGACCTTGGCGCGCGCCTGCTTCTTCTGGAGGAAGCCCATGCGCGTGTCCTCCGCGCCCAGTATGATGTTGTCCAGAACGGTAAAGACGTCGATCAGCTTGAAGTGCTGGTGTACCATGCCGATATGCAGCGCGGTGGCGTCGTTGGGATCGTTGATTTTGACCTCGCGCCCGTCCTTTTTGATCGTGCCGTTCTCCGGCTGATACATTCCGAAGAGCACGCTCATCAGCGTCGATTTGCCCGCGCCGTTTTCGCCCAGCAGCGCGTGGATCTCGCCCCGGCGCAGCTGGAGCGTCACGTCGTCGTTGGCCCTGATGCCCGGAAATTCCTTGGTGATGTGAAGCATCTCGATCACATAATCCGTGTCCATGCTTCCACCTCCCCTTTCTCTTTGTATGGCCGCTTCATTTTGAAACGAAACGCCGCCGAACGCGGCCATTCGTTTTCACATATT
>SFOF01000135.1 GCA_004552515.1 Clostridiales bacterium | reverse complement strand
CATCACCACGATCGCGCCGAAAACGTTGAAGTAGAGGTGCATCAGCGCGGCGCGGCGGGCATTCTTGTTCGCGCCGATCGAGGCCAGCAGCGCCGTCACGCAGCTGCCGATGTTCTGGCCCAGCTGGATCGGTATGGCGCTGGACAGCGTGACCGCGCCGGTGACGGAGAGCGCCTGCAGCACGCCGATCGAGGCGGAGGAGCTTTGCAGAATCGCCGTCAGCAGCGCACCCGCAATCATGCCCAGAACGGGATTGGAGAACAGCGTGAACAGCCTCACGAAGTTCGGATCGCCCGCCAGCGGGGACACCGAGGAGGAGATCATGCCCATGCCGCTCATCAGCACGGCGAAGCCCAGCAGGATGGAGCCGGAATATTGCTGCGATTCGCGCTTGCTCCACATCCGCATCGCAACGCCGACAAGGCCCAGGATCGGGCCGAAAAAGCTCGGATTGAATATCGTGGCCAGCACGCCCGCGCCGCCCACGTTGGTCAGGCTCAGCAGCCAGGAGGTCGCCGTGGTGCCCACGTTTGCGCCCATGATCACGCCCACGGCCTGCTGGAGCGTCATGATGCCGGAGTTGACAAAGCCGACCACCAGCACGGTCGTCGCGCCGGCGATGAACACGTCGGCGCCTGCCAGCACGTCCGCAAGCCGCTTCGTATCGCAGTACACGCCGTTGGTCTCAAGCAGCAGCGTCACGCCGGCGATCATCGACAGGATGTTTGTCATCGTCATCGTCGATTTCCCTCACATTCTTCAGTTTTCATTCTTCTTCTCTTCTAACGATTCTATCCTATAATTTCAATGTAAACGGATCGCATGATGGGGGTAAAATGGATGTAAATGACGCCGTTTAAGAAAAATTTTACTCCAATTTGATTTTTCCGACCGGGACGCGCCGAATTTCAAACGCGGTCTTGACAAATGCGCGCGCGCGGTATATCCTGTCAGTAACGGAAAAAATCGCGAAGGAGAGACAGATCATGAAGCGGAATCCCTTTGTTCTGCGCTTTAAGGACGGCAAAAAGGAAGAGGGGCTGGCGGTTATCGGCGGCTTCTGGAACGAGTGCAAAGGTGCGCTCAAACGCGCCGGCATCGAGAACTTCTCCATCTGGAGCATAGAGGACTTTCTGTTCTGCTATGGCGAGTTCCCGGACGAGGTGAAGCTGTCGCCGGCCGATCAGGCGGGCTTTGAGGCGTGGAGGGCCGCGCTCGCGCCGGTGTGCGATGTGTTCGCCGCGCAGGGCACGCTGCCGCTGATGTATCACGACATCGGCATTGTGCGCGCGGACAAGTCGCTCATCCGGCACCGCGTGTTCGCCACGAAGCTCAAGGAGGGCTGCGCCGCCGAGTACAAGCGCCGTCACGACGGCCTGATCGAAAAGCGCGCAGGCAAGATCACCGAAGGCCCGGAGAGCAACTTCACCATCTGGAATGCCAACGGCTATATCTTCGGCTACTGCGAGCTGGTCAAGTCGTTCGATCACGAGATGACCGAGGCGGAGAAGGCCTCCACCATCGCGTGGGAAACCCGTCAGCTTGAGATCATGGACTGGCTGACCGACGATGTGGACTGGATCACCGGCCAGAAGCACGATTCCATCAAGCTGGTTGCGCAGGAATAAGCCTATAGACGAACACCCCGCATGAAAAAACGCTTCATGCGGGGTGTTTTTTGCGCTATTTCGCCCAGTGACTGAGCTGAGAAAGCCATGCGTCGTACTGCGCGCGGCGCGTTTCGTCCGGCACGTTGTCGGGATTGGGCATATGGCTCATCAGGAAATCGACGAGCGCGTCTTTGCTCTTATAGGCAAATTCGCCGCCGTCATAGCACCATTTGCAATAGTCCTCGTTGAAGGAGCCGTCCGTCTCGCGGCTGATGAGCCCGTCCTCGCTCAGCGGCATCCCGCAGCACTGGCAGATCAGCCGCCGCGGCGCGCCTAAAAGCGTGTTGATCGATACGCCGAACAGCCCCGAGAGCAGCTTCAGCGTCTCGGTGTTCGGGGTTGTCTCGCCGGTTTCCCAGCGCGAGACGGCCTGTCGGGTCACGAAGACCCTCTCGGCCAGCGCCTCCTGAGACAGGCCGCGCGCCGTGCGCAGATTGATGATTACGTCCTTCGTTTCCATGTGCTCTCGCCTCCTGATCTCAAGGATAGCATAGAACGGACAGCCGCGCAAGAAACGCGCCGTTGCCCCCGCAGAAAGAGCGTCAGATGATCTCGTCGCCGTGCTCGCGCATCCAGGCCGTCTCCACGTCGTAGGCAGGGTGGTCGAGATCGGCCATGGTGTTGGTGTGCAGCACGATGCCCTCGATTTCGCCCGCGCGGAGCAGCTGAGTATAGCGCTCCAGCTGCCAGCGCGCCGCCTCGGCCGTGGCGGGCCTGCACTCGCCGAAGTTGTACAGATACAGCCCCAGCATACGCCGCCGGTTCTTCGTCAGCTCCTTAAAGCGCGCGTACTTTTCCTCGAATTGATCGAGATGCCGCTCCTCCCACGTCCACATGATCACGCCGTCGAACGCGTCTATGTAGGGCTGGAAGGCCGCATCCTGAGCCGCATCCACGCCGAACTCGTGCGTGTAGAGCACCATCCACATACTCAGCGGGCGCACGGCCTCGGTGTGCATCCTCTCGCGCACGGCGAGGAAGCGCTCCGGCGGGATCGGGTGCTTCGCAAGATAGCCCACAAAGTCGTCGAATACGCCGCAGCTGATGTTGGGAAAGTCCTTCGCCTGCTCGATGAGCTGATTCAGCGCGGCGGGGTCGGCGGCGGCGTTATCGATCGCCCAGCCGACGCTTTTGAGCGGCGTGAAGGACTTGTTGTACTGGCGCACATTGACGTTCACGCCCACCGGCACCATGAACAGATTGCGCGCGCCCATGTACAGCGCGCCCTCCAGCGGCGTCATGCGGGATTCCTGCTCGTTGCCGTATTCGTGGTTGTAGCGCCCCTCGGGATGTCCCCAGATCCAGAATCTGTCGCGCAGATGCGCCATGGCAGTTCCCTCCCCATGCGTGATGTTATGGCGATACCGCACAACTCGGCGGCGCATCAGGCGATGTCTTTCCCGCCATCTGCGGCATGCAAATTTCTCGATTTACCTCCAGTAAACCTTCGAAATCTGCATTTGCATCTGACGAAAAATCCATTCGCCGGCCGACCACCTCGTTTGTGCGGTGTCGCCTTATAAAAAGCGCCGCCCGGAAGCGACGGCTTGGGACGGCGCAAAAATACAGTGTCAGGGACGCTCGACGGGATAGAGGATCTTGAGCTGATTGACGCGGCTCTGATAGGCCTTCTGGCGCTTTTCGGTCAGCAGGATCTGCTTGATCTGCTCGGCGGCCTCGTTAAAGGAGACGGGCTTGCCCTCGCCCTTGCCGTCCAGACGGATCAGGTGATAGCCGAAGCGGGTCTTGATGGGGCCGCGCACCTCGCCGGTCTCCATGTCAAAGCAGGCCTGATCGAACTCGGGCACCATCTGGCCGCGGCCAAACTCGCCCAGAGAGCCGCCCTGCTGGGAGGAGGGGCAGGAGGAATACTTGCGCGCCGCGTCCTCAAACGTGATGCCGCCCTCGGTGATCTCCTTGAGAATTTCGTTGGCCTTCTCTTCGCTGTCCACGAGAATGTGGCTGGCGGAGACGGTGGGCTGAGCGGCGAACTGCTCGGGATGCTCGTCGAAATATTTGCGCGCCTCGATGTCGGTCACGGTGACGGAATCGACCGCCTTGCTGATGGCGTACTGGGTGAGCAGCTGCTCCTTGATGCGCGCCAGCTCGGCCTTGAAGGCAGGCTCGCGCTCATAGAGATTGCGCATCGCGTCGGCCAGGAACAGGCGCTGGGCGATGAGCTGCTCCAGCACGGCGGCGCGGCCCTGCGGGTTGTTGTAGGCGGCGCCGCGCTGGCCCATCTGCTCGATCACTTCGTCGATGTCGGATTCATAAATGGCCTTGGTGTTGACAATGGCCAGGGGCTTCTGATTGCTTTCCATAATGATGAATACTCCTTATCGTTCGTTGTCATGGATAGGACATGAATCAATTATAGCATTGTTGCGCGCACTATGCAACCGTTTATTCGCTCTTTACGGGAATGTCGCTGGAGATTACGCGCACGTCGCCGCGCACGACGGCGCTCATGTCGTCGTTTTCGACGATGCTGCCCAGTATTTTCAGCGTCGCCTCGCGGCCCGGCTCGGCGGTCACCAGCTCGGTTTCGCCGTGGGCGCGCAGCGTGCAGCCGGAGATGAGAATGTGCGTCTTGCCGTAGTCCAGCCCGGGCAGGTCGATGTGCGCCAGATTAACGCGGCTGTTTTCCACGACGGAGTTGATCAGCTTGATCGCGTTGACCGGCGCGTTGGCGGTGATGAGTACCGGCACGTCGGCGAGGAAGAATATGTTCTCGAAGATCAGATCCTTCTGCACCGGCGCTTCGGAATCCGGATAGTAGGAGTGCGACCACTTGTCGTTGTCAAAGTGTACCGAGAACGCCACGGGCCGCTTTTTCTCGAGGAAGATGTCCTTAAAGTGGATGTTGCGGCAGCCGCAGTTGTAGATCGGGTCGTCGTCCTGCACCATGACCCAGGTGATGCCGTCAAGCTCGGCCGCGCCGTCGGTGTGCGTGGGGCGGGTTCTGGAGATGTAGCTCGCGCCGTCGGGCTTCATGCACACGCGGTAGACGCGCCCATCCGACACGACCGAATCGGAATGGCGCACGACCATGCCCTCCGTCCAGTCGCCCCACGAGCCGGCCAGTATCCGGCAGAAGAAGCCGGTGGTCGATTCCTGATCGAGGTCGTAGCAGTCCTCGATCACGCCGTTCTCGATCCAGCCCATCTGCGGGTTGGAGGTGGCGTAATCGTGGGCGTTGAGGGCGATCGGGTCGTCGAACGTGCGGAATACGCCGTGGCGCACGACGAACTTGCTGCCCTTGCCGAAGTGCACAGCGTCCTTGCCGCCCTCGATGTGTATGTTCTCCAGAATCGCGTTTTCGAACGTGCAGATCTGTATGCCGAACGCGCAGCGCCCCAGATCGAGCAGCTCGAAATCGCGGATCGTCAGATTGCGGACATAGAAGAACGCCAGATGCGCGCGCAGCCCGGTCACCATGTCGCTCTCGGTCTGGTTCTCGTAGGAGGGCTCCATGCCGCTGGCGATCAGGTGAAGGCCGGTGATCGAGATGTTCTGATTATATTTGCGTTCGTAGGCGCCCTTGTTGACGAACACATAGCCCTGATGCTGCGTGCCATCCGCACTCAGCGCGCGGCGCACATACACGCCCGCGCCAAAGCGCAGCGATACGTCGTCGCCCAGGCGGATGGTTTCGCTCAGGTCGTACACGCCGGGCACGTCGATCACAATGTCGCCGCCGCGGTTGACGATGGCCTGCAAGGCGGCGCTGTTCTCGTCGGCGGAGTTCTCGGGCAGGAAGCCGAAATCGGCGGCGTTCACGGAATGGGGCGCAAAGGAAAGATCAAGCATGGCAATGTCCTCCGTCAGTATTCGTAGTGCAGCAGGAAATCGGCGTACTGCCGTCCCATCGTTTCGAGCCGCTCCTGCGTGAGCGGGACATAGGCGTTCATGGCGCGGTTCCATATCTCGTAGCGGCTGAACTCCATCGTCGTGCACAGCGCGCGGTAGTTTTCCGTTCCGTAGTCAAAGAACGTCTCTATGCCGTTGGGGTTTTTGTCGTGCCACCAGAATGTCTCGGGCTTTTCAAAATCGCAGGCTGCGAGCATGGCGCGCTGGAACGCCCGCCGCCGCGCGAGATACTGAGGCTCGGCCGCGCCGTCGTTGTATTCCACCAGATTGCCGCCCGACGTGGACGGATCGCACCAGCCGTTGTGCATATCGGTCATGATCAGCATCTCATAGCCGTCCGCGACCAGACCGCGGATGAACGCGTCGATTCTCTGGTTTTCCGGATTGGTGAGCGTGCCCCAGTCGCGGTTAATGTCCTTCTTCTGTTCGGGCTTGTCCATATCGCCGTACAGCCCGTCCACGATGAACGACGGAATGATGAAGAAGGAATAATCGCGGATCTCATCGATATGCTCGCGCAGATAGCGCATCGCGCCCACCAGCGCGTGGCAGCCGGACACCTCGATGGTGTGGACGTTGGCCTGAAGCCATATCACGCGCTTTCCCTGCCCGAATCGGAACGCCGGTATGTCGAAGCCCGCGCGCGTCTCGGCGACAGGCACGCGCCAGGGCGCATATTCGCGGCACACCTTCTCCAGCTCGGCGAGGGAGAAGGGCAGATTGACCGATACCGACAGCCGTCCGCTCTCGGGCAGCGTGACGGTAAAGTCAAAGTCAAATCCGGTCTTGCGCACGTTTGTGAGAGGCTCCCATGTCAGCTCGTCCTCGCTCGTAAACATCGCGCGCTCGGCCACCAGTCCGAACGACTGCACATACCAGTAAACGTGCGTTTTCGGCGATTTTTCCGGATCGTAGGGCGGCCAGTGCATGAGGACGCGCACCGTCTCGCCGCTCTTTCCGATCAGGCGGCAGCGCCAGTTATAGTGCATATTGATCGTGCCGCTCTCGATTTCGTATTTTTTGAGCGCGGGCGTACATTCGATGCGGTCGGCGTAATAGCGGATATTGTCGCAGTCCCCGCCGGGGAACAGGCCGGTCATCAGCGCCATGGGAAATATCCTCCGAATTATT
>SFOF01000134.1 GCA_004552515.1 Clostridiales bacterium | reverse complement strand
AACGGCTGTAAACATAGCCATGGGAGCAGTGATGCAGGCGGCTGCGGCAGCATATATTGAAGAATACTGTGATGATATTCAGACCGAACTGGACAAAAGTCTCCGGGACGGGAAGCGGGAACTGGAGCAGGCCCAAGCCAGAATCCGCAAGCTGGATGATATTATCCAACGGCTTTATGAGGACAACCTGGAAGGCAAGGTCAGCGACGAACGTTTTGCCAGAATGACGGCTAACTATGAAGAGGAGCAGAAGGGGCTGGAGAGCCGGGTGGCAGAACTGAAAAAGCTGCTTGCCGCCGAGAAAGACCGCTCCGTCAATGTTGACCACTTCCTGACCCTTGTGCGCAAGTATACGGATGTGCAGGAACTCACCGCTGAAATCGTCCGGGAATTTGTGGAGAAGGTGTATGTGTATCAGGCAGAGCGGATTGACGGGCAGAAGGTTCAGCGCGTCCGAATCGTCTGGAACTGCATCGGTGAATTCACGCCGCCAACCGTAACAAATACAGAAAAATCGGCATAGCCGGTAAATACATACCAACTATGCCGATATTTTTCCGGGATTGCGTATCCCTAAGTTGCACCACTAAATGAGCGACGCCGTTTGTGATTAGATTGCGATTACTGCGCGTTGACCTTCGCCTGAACGCTGCTCACGCTGCAATTCGCCGCGGCTCTGATGGCCGACTGATGCGCCGCGTCCACCTTGTCCGAGCCGTGCGTGCGGCTGTTGAGGAAATGGATGCAGGTGTGGCCGTTCATGTTGTTGCCGCTGATGTGGCTCTCGCCGTGCGGCATACCGTTGGCGGAACCGGCCAGCGTGGTGCCGTCGGAGAGCGTCACCAGCACGGCGTGGCGCGTCCACGCCCATTCCTCGCCGTAGATGCGGTACATCTGCCAGGTATCGAAGGCGGTCGCCGGCTCAACGTCGGTGTGGTTGTAGCCGCCCACGCGCTTGACGCGATAGCTGATGCCCGTGGCCACGTCGGTCACTATGGCGTACGCGCCGTCTCGGAACGTGCCCTTCTTGCGGTTAAAATACTTATCGGCCGCGCTGGAGAAGAAGTCCACGCTCTTGACCGCGCTGAGCGCCGGCTTGACGGGCGTGCCGTCCACCTTCACGGGCTTGTCGTCGTTGCCGGTCATGCTGCCATTCGCGTCGATTACATTGTCGGAATAGAGCTTTTTGAGCGTGGCGGGGCCGGCGATGCCGTCCGCGTCCAGGCCGTTGGAGTTCTGGAACCAGCGCACGGCCTCAGCCACAGAGCTGCTGTAGATGTCCGTCTCGCTGCCGGTGAGATAGCCCAGCTCCTTCAGCCGGCGGGTCATGTAGACCACCTGCTCGCCGGTCGCGCCGATCTTCATGGTGATGTCGGTGCGCGCCTTGCTGTAGTCGCTCTGAGCGTTTTTGCGCTCCTCGATCAGCTTGGCCAAATCGCCCGTGTAGAAGAGGATCTGCTGCATCTCCGGGCTGATGGTCTTGCCGTCAACCGGCAGATAGGCGTATTTCTGGAACGCCTTCACCGCGGCCACGGTCAGCGAATAGTAGTTGCCGGTAGGCGCGCAGCTCATGTAGCCCAGCTCCCTGAGGCGGGCCTGCGCGGCCAGAACGGCGTCGCTCTTCGACATGCCGTAGGTCAGCGCGGTATAGCTGTCGGCGGGCGCGAGCGTCGGCTCGGCGGTCGGTTCAACCGACGCGGTGGGATCGGGCGTTACATCGGGCGAGGGCGAAGTGGTAATCAGCTTGTCGCCATATTGGGGCGCTCTGTCCGAGAAGAGCAGCTGCTGCATCTCCACCGTCGCCGTGCGGCCGTCACCGTTCATATAGCACGCCTCGAGGAACGCCTGAATCGCCCGGCGCGTCTGCGTAAAGTAGCCGCCGGTGGACGCGCAGCTCATGTAGCCCAGCGCGCGCAGACGATCCTGCATACTGCGCACGGCCTCATTGCCGCGCACGCCGTATTTCAGCTCGCCGTAAACCACGGGAACCGGCGTGGGCGTAGGCTCCTGAGAGGGCGCGGGGGTCGTCTCGTCCGGCGCGGGGGTTGCGGTCGGCGCGGCGGTGGGATCGGGATTGTATATCTCGCCCTTGGCCGGCGCGCCCGCAGAATAGAGGATCTTCAGCATCGCGGCGGTCGCGGTCTTGCCGTTGCCGCTCAGGCCGATCGCCGTCATGAACGCCGAAACGGCGCGCTGCGTGGCGGAATAGTAATTGCCGGTGGCCGTGCCGCTGAAATAGCCCAGATTGCTCAGGCGGCGCTGCATCAGGCGCACCTGATCGCTGTCGGACGTCCCGTAGGACAGATCGGCGTATTCAGCCGCGCCGGCATAGGCGCTGGGCGCGGACGAGGAGAAGAGCAGCTGCTGCATCTCCACCGTGGCCACCTTGCCCTGAACCTTCAGCCCCGCCGCCCTCTGGAACGCCTCGACGGCGGAAATCGTCGCGGAATAATAGCCGCCGCTGGGATTGGCCATCAGATAGCCCAGCGCCTTGAGACGAGCCTGCATGGCGCGGATCGCCTCGCTCGAGGTGTTGGCGCGCAGCTCGGTATAGGCCGAGGGCGCAGTTGTCGGCTCAACGGGCGCATCGGGCTCCGTGGGCGCGGGCGTATTGCCGCCCTTGGCCGGCGCCTTGTCCGAGAAGAGCAGCTGCTGCATCTCGGCGGACGCGGTGTTTTTGTCCACCTTCAGTCCGGCGGCCGCCTGGAAATCAGCGACGGCCTTCGCCGTTTCGCCCCAGTATCCGCCGGTCGAATCGCAGGTCATATAGCCCAGCTCACGCAGACGATCCTGCATGGCGCGCACAGCGCTGCTGCTGCGCGTGCCGTAGGTCAGCTTCGAATAGGCGGGAGCCGGCGCGTCGGTCTGCGAGGGACTGTCCGTCGCCGGAGCGGTCGTGGGCGCGGGCGTATCGGCGGGCGTGACGGCGCCGTTCTTGGCGATCGCCTCGTCGGAAAAGAGCAGCGCCAGCATTTCGGAGGAAGCCGTCCTTTTGTCGGTCTTCAGCCCGGAAGCCGCCTGGAAATCAGCGACGGCCTTGGCGGTGTCGTCAAAATAGCCGCCCGAGGGATAGGCTGACATATAGCCCAGCTCGCGCAGACGCGTCTGCATGGCACGCACGTCGTCGTTATCTCTCATGCCGTATTTCAGCTCTGCGTACGTCCCGTCAACGCTCTCGGCCGAGACGGGCAGAGTCAGGAGCATCGCCAGGCACAACAGTATGGACAATATGCGCGCGGCTTTTCTGTTCTTCACAGAATACACCTTCTTTCATTTTGTCGCTTGGATCAGCGCCGCCGAAAACCGGTCTTTCGGCAGGCGCGTTTTACCGATTGAATGGTATATCTCTCCGATATTATATGACAGAATCGTTACAATGTCAAGTTTTGGCGTCATACTCAGGCAATCATTTCGCGAATCAGCTGTTAAACTCTGCGCCAAAAGCGCTGTTTTGGGCGTGCGTTCACGTTCTCGCGCGCTCCGATTCGGCCAAAGCCTGCGGCGCGGCGATGGTTTTGGGCAGCGTGCCCTCAAAGCGCGTCTCCCGCTCATCGGAGGCGAGCGTCAGCCTTCCGCCGCCGCTCTCCATGATGCCGCGCACGATGGACAGCCCCATGCCGCGGCCCTCGCCCTTTGTGGAAAAGCCGCGCTGGAAGATGCGCTCGGCAATGGAGGGCTGGATCATCGGGCCGTTGTTGGCGATGACGAAGGTATAGCTCTGCACCGATTCGCTCAGCCGGATAAGCAGACGCGGCTCAGGCGCGTCCTTCATCGCGTCCATGGCGTTGTCGATGAGATTGCCCAGCACGCGGCACATTTCCCAGCTCTCCACGGGCAGCCCGGCCCAGGGGGATTCAATTTGCAAATCGACGTGAACGCCGCGCGCCTCGCAGTCGCCCACCTTGGCGGCCAGCAGCGCGTTGATGGCCGGATGCGCCGTCTTGAGCGTGCGGCTGACGCGGCGAATATCGCCGTAAACGCGCTCGATGTAATCGGACGCTTCCTTATAATCCTCCAGCTCGAGCAGGCTGAACACCACCTGCAAATGGTTCATGAAGTCGTGCCGCTGGGCGCGCAGCGTGCCGTTCAGGTCCTCGAGCTGCGCGTAGGCGTCCTGGAGCATATCCGCGTCGCTGGCGAGCTCGCGCGCCGAAAACGCCTCGCGGATGTCCAGCACCGCGCCCCAGGAAACCAGCAGCGTCATGGTGCACAGAAGCACCTGCTCGGGCAGGCCGATGAAGGCGTGGCCGCCGGTGATGAGCGACATGACCGCCACGGTGATCGAGCCGGCGATCTGCAGCATATTGATGACGACGGTGTATATCACCGCCTTTTTCAGATTGACAAAGCGGCGCATGGGACGCGTCATGGCGCACTCTCCCTTCAGGCATAGTTCCTTTTGATTGTATCACGCCCGAAGAGAAGGTGCAAGGCGCGCGCCATGAACATATAAAGACTTAATATTCTTTATATATGCGCCGGCGTATCCGCGCGATCATTAAAGTTTGGCGTGATAAGCGAAAATCATTGACAAACGCGCTTTCAAAAGGCTATAATAACACTTGTATATGAGCTTTGACGGAAAGCAGTAGGCGGATTTGCGGAGCATGAAAGAGAGCCGTTGGCCGGTGTAAAACGGCGCGCGCGGCCGCCGAACTCGTTCCCGAGCTTCCCTTCCAAAAAGGGCGGGTGCTCCCGTTACAGGGCGATGAGCGGACTGTTTTTTTCCGTTGATCGGGAGGGGCAGTCAACAAGAGTGGTACCGCGAAAGGCAGCGCCTTCCGTCTCTGATGAGAATGGAAGCCGCTTATTTTTTTGCAAGAAGGAGTTAATCGCCATGAAGGACATCCCTCAGTACAATCCCGCGTCCATCGAAGCCAAATGGCAGAAGCACTGGGACGAGGCCGGCACGCTGAACGCCGAGGCCGATCATTCCAAGCCGAAATTCTATCCGCTGATCGAGTTCCCCTATCCCTCCGGACAGGGCCTGCACGTCGGCCATCCGCGCTCCAACACGGCCATGGACATCATCGCCCGCAAGCGCCGCATGGAGGGCTATAACGTGCTCTTCCCCATCGGCTACGACGCGTTCGGCCTGCCGACCGAGAACTTCGCCATCAAGAATCACGTCCATCCCGCGGTCGTGACCAAACAGAACATCGACCACTTCCGCGAGCAGCTCAAGCGGCTGGGCTTCTCCTTCGACTATACCCGCGAGATCAACACCACCGACCCCAAATACTACAAGTGGACGCAGTGGATCTTCCTCAAGCTGTTCGAGCACGGCCTGGCCTACAAGGCGGAGATGCCCATCAACTGGTGCACCAGCTGCAAGTGCGGCCTGGCCAACGAGGAGGTCGTCAACGGCGTGTGCGAGCGCTGCGGCAGCGAGGTCGTGCGCAAGGTCAAGAGCCAGTGGATGCTCAAAATCACCGCCTACGCTCAGAAGCTGCTCGACGGTCTGGACGACGTGGACTTCATCGAAAAGGTCAAGATCCAGCAGCGCAACTGGATCGGCCGCAGCGAGGGCGCCGAGGTTGACTTCACGCTGACCACCGGCGACAAGCTGCGCGTCTATACCACCCGCCCCGACACGCTCTTTGGCGCGACCTACATGGTCATCTCGCCCGAGCACCCTCTGCTCGAGCAGCGCCGGGATATTATTTCCAACTATGACGAAATCGCCGAATACCGCGCCGCCGCCGCGCGCAAATCCGACTTTGAGCGCACTGAGCTGAACAAGGACAAGACCGGCGTGCGCATCGAAGGCCTCCGGGCCGTCAATCCGGTCAACGGCAAGGAAATCCCCGTGTGGGTGTCCGACTATGTGCTGATGGGCTATGGCACCGGCGCGATCATGGCCGTGCCCGCCCACGACGAACGCGACTACGCCTTCGCCAAAAAGTTCGGCATCCCCATGGTCGAGGTCGTGGCCGGCGGCGACATCAGCAGCGAGCCCTACACCGACATCAGGGACGGCGTGATGGTCAATTCCGGCTTCCTGGACGGCAAGACCGTCGCCGAGGCCAAGAAGAGCATCATCGACTGGCTCACCGAAAAGGGACTGGGCGAGCGCAA
>SFOF01000133.1 GCA_004552515.1 Clostridiales bacterium | reverse complement strand
AGACGGTCAAATACAGCGGCCGCGCGCTGATCACCGATCGCTGCAAAAACTGCCATGTGTGCATGAAGCTGGGCTGCCCCGCCATTTCTCTGGTTGAGGGCGCGGTGCAGATCGATCCCAATCAGTGCAACGGCTGCGGGCTGTGCGTCAACGTATGTCCCTTCGGCGCGATTGAAAAGGAGGAGCGGGCATGAAAACGACCAATATCATGATTGTCGGCGTGGGCGGCCAGGGGACGCTGCTGGCCAGCCGGATTTTGGGCAGCGCGCTGATCGGCGAGGGCTACGACGTGAAGCTGAGCGAGGTTCACGGCATGAGCCAGCGCGGCGGCAGCGTCGTGACCTACGTCAAATTCGGCGAGAAGGTGTATTCTCCCATCATCGGCAAGGGCGAGGCCGATATCATACTGGCCTTCGAGCTGCTCGAGGCCTACCGGGCGCTGCCGTATCTGCGCGCGGGCGGCAAAATCCTCGTCAATGCGCAGCAGATCAACCCCATGCCCGTCGTGACCGGCGCGGCGGAGTATCCGCAGGCGATCATCGACAAAATGGGCGCTCAGGCCGAGGTAAAGGCGATCAACGCGCTGGCGCTGGCCAAGATTGCGGGCAACGCCAAGGCGGTTAACGTGGTGCTGATCGGCCTGCTGGCCAAAAGCACGGACATTCCGTATGAAAAGTGGGTCGAGGCGATCAAATCGACCGTACCGGAAAAATTGCTCAGCGTTAACCTCAGCGCCTTTGATATGGGCTACAATCAACTGTAAAATAATAGAAGAGCGAATGACGGCAGGTCGGTTTGACTTTGCCGTTATTTGCAATCATACAAAATTCGAGCTGTCTGGCATGGAGGACAAAAGCCTATGGCCTATTATCAGGAGAGCGTCGAGCGGATGCCGCGCGAGGCGCTCAGAAAGCTGCAAAGCGAGCGGCTGGTCGCTCAGGTCAAGCGGATGTACGAGCGTGTGGAGTGCTTCAGGAAGCGCATGGACGAGATGAATCTCAGGCCGGAGGATATTCACGGCCTTGAGGATCTGCCGCGCCTGCCCTTTTCCTACAAGAAGGATCTGCGCGATTACTATCCCTACGGGCTGTTCGCCGAGCCGCTGAAGAGCATCGTGCGCGTCCACGCGTCCTCGGGCACGACGGGCAAGCGCATCGTCGTGGGCTATACGGCGACATCTGCTCGCTCAATTACGAGCCGTGCGCCTGCGGCCGCACGCACATCCGCATGAACAAGCCGAGCGGGCGCAGAGCGCGTCGGCGCGACGGTTGTGCCGATTTCCGCGGGCAACACGGCGCTGCAAATCCAGACGATGATCGATTTCAAATCGACCGTGCTGTGCTGCACGCCGTCCTACGCCATGTATCTGGGCGAGGAAATCGAAAAGCTGGGCGTGAAGGATCAGCTGAGCCTCAAGTGCGGCATATTCGGCGCGGAGCCATGGACGGAGAGCATGCGCGCGCAGATTGAGGAAAAGCTGGGCATTAAGGCGTATGACATCTACGGCCTGTCCGAGATCATGGGGCCGGGCGTGTCCTATGAGTGCGAATGTCAGGCGGGGATGCATGTCAACGAGGATAACTTCATTCCCGAGATCATCGATCCCGACACCGGCGAGGTGCTGCCCGAGGGAGCGACGGGCGAGCTGGTCTTTACGACGCTGACCAAGCAGGGCTTTCCCCTCATCCGCTACCGCACGCGCGACATCTGCTCGCTCAATTACGAGCCGTGCGCCTGCGGCCGCACGCACATCCGCATGAACAAGCCGAGCGGGCGCAGCGACGATATGCTGATCATCCGCGGCGTGAACGTGTTCCCCTCGCAGATCGAGGAGGTGCTGCTCAAGGTCAGCGTGGGCGACATTACGCCCAATTATCAGATCATCGTCGATCGCGTGAACAACAACGACACCTTCGATGTGAACGTCGAGATGAGCGAGCAGCTCTTCGCCGATGATGTGAAATCCATCGAGAAGATCGAAAAGCAGATCACTGCCGAGCTGCGCAGCGTGCTGGGCATCGGCGCGAAGGTGCATCTGGTCAACCCCAAGAGCATCGAACGCAGCGAGGGCAAGGCCAAGCGCGTCATCGACCGGCGCAGGCTGTAAAGAGGAAAGGGGAGAGTCCGCATGATCATCAAGCAGCTGTCCGTATTTCTGGAAAACAAAAAGGGCCGTCTGGCCGCGGTCATGAGCGAGCTGGCCGGGCATAACATCGACGTGAGCGCGCTGTCTCTGGCGGACACGACCGATTTCGGCGTGCTGCGCCTGATCGTCAACCGGCCCGAGGAGGCCAAGCGCGTGCTGACCGATTCCGGCGTGACGGTGCGCATTACCGATATGGTGGCCACGGTCATGGCCGATCGGCCCGGCGGCGCGGCAGAGGTGGTGTCGCTGCTCTCGGACGCGGATATCGCCATCGAGTATATGTACGCCTGCACGGGACGCGTGGGCGGCAAGGCGCTCGTGGTGATGCGCGTGGACGATATTGAAAAGGCAGAGGCGATCCTCTCGGCGGGCGGCTTTGCGGCCGAAAAGCCGGAGGACGTCTATCGCATCTGACAAACCCAAACGGAGGAACGTATTATGGACTATCGTTTTTCAGACCGCATGAGCACCATGCGCGGCTCGGCCATTCGCGAAATCTTCAAATTCGCGGCCGATCCCGAGGTCATTTCTCTGGCCGGCGGCAATCCCGCGCCGGAGCTGTTCCCCAACGAAGAGCTGGCGGATATCGCCGCCGAGCTGCTCAGAAATCAGCCGGTGCTCTCGCTCCAGTACGGCGTGACCGAGGGCTATACGCCGCTGCGCGAGGCCGTGAAGGCGCGGCTTAAGCGCGTCGAGCATATCGACAACGCAGACGACGAGGTGATTATCGTCTCCGGCGGGCAGCAGGGCATCGAGCTGTCCGCAAAGGCGCTGGTCAACGAGGGCGACACGGTGATCGTCGAGGAGCCGAGCTTCATCGGCGCGCTGAACGCCTTCCGCTCGTACAACGCACATCTGGCCGGCGTGAAGATGGACGAGGACGGCATGAACATTGCCTCTCTCGAAAAGACCGTCGCCGAAAACAAAAACGCGAAGCTGATCTACACCATCCCGACCTTCCAGAACCCCATGGGCACGACAATGAGCCTTGAAAAGCGCAAAGCCGTCTATGAAATCGCGCGGAAAAACAACCTCATCATCATCGAGGACAATCCGTACGGCGATCTGACCTTCGACGGCACGAAGGTTCCCACGATCAAGTCCATGGACGTGGACGGCCGCGTGATTTACTGCGGCTCGTTTTCAAAGATCCTCGCGCCCGGCCTGCGCATCGGCTTTGTGTGCGCCAATCAGGCCATCGTGCAGAAGATCGTCGTGGGCAAGCAGATCAGCGACGTCCACACGGCCATGCTGCCGCAGCTGCTGGCCTATGAGTATATGACGCGCTTTGATCTGGACGCGGCGATCGTCAAAATGCGCGCCAACTACGCGCACAAGTGCCGCACAATGCTGGACGCCATCGCGCGCGATTTCCCCGCGGACGTGACCTGCACGCGCCCGAACGGCGGCCTGTTCATCTGGTGCGATCTGGGACACGGCGTGGATACGCAGGCGCTGGCGGCGACCTGCGCGGCGAACAAGGTGGTCTATGTGCCCGGCAGCACGTTCATGGTGGATATGGACAAGCCCTCCAGCGCGCTGCGCCTGAACTATTCGACCATGAGCGACGAGCGCATCGGCGAGGGCATTCGCCGGCTCGGCGCGATATTCAGCGAGGTTGTCAGATGAGCGACGATAGACCGATGAAAAGAGTGACCGATTCCGAATCGCAGCAGGTTCACGTGCTGACAATGGCGCATATGAACGGCGCGCAGCGTCTCTTCGGCGGCCAGCTCATGGCGTGGATCGACGAGGTGAGCGCGGCGGTGGCGCGGCGGCACGCGGGCTGCCATGTGACCACGGCGCTTGTGGACAAGCTGGAGTTTGACAAGGGCGCATTCCCGAACGATGTGATCGTGCTCAGAGGCCGGCTCAACTATGTGGGCACCAGTTCTATGGAAGTCAGCGTCAAGACCTATCGCGAGGCGCTCAGCGGCGAAAGCACGCTGATCAACAGCGCCCGGCTCATCATGGTGGCGCTGGACGAAAATGGCAGGCCCTGCCGCGTGCCCGGCCTGATCCTCGAAACGGATGAGGAGAAGGCCGTCTGGGAGCGCGGACAGGCGCGCGCCGAGGCGAGAAAGCAGCGCCTCCGGGAAGAGAGAGAACGCGCGCAGCGGGAAAATCCATAAGAAACAGCGCCGTCCGAGAAAATATCGGACGGCGCTGTTTTATGCTTTTTCAGGCTTCGTCGGGCCGGATGCTGCGCATCATGGCGAGCGTCAGGACGCCTACGAACGCGCGGCCGAAGGATTCGACCCACATGAGCACCTGCACCTTGCCGAAGTGCAGCGCGCCGATCGCCAGATCGAGGTTCGGGAACGTGCCCACGAACCATGTGCCGAACAGCACGCCGCAGAAGGCCAGCGCGTTTATGAAGATCGAATAGAACGCCAGATAGCTCACGCGGTCGGATTCGGGCATATTGACGTAGACCACGTTGGAATAGGCCGTATTGAGCAGCACGCCGAACGCGTGCTGGGTGAGGCGGACGATGGGCATGAGCCAGAGGTAGTTCGCGGCGGTGACGAAGGAATAGATGAACGAGGGGATCGCGTAGAGGATCGCGCCGACGGCGAACATGGGCAGCCAGCCATGCTGCCGGATCAGTCGGTTGACCGGCTTTAAGAGGAACAGTATGAAGAACGGATAGAGCATATTGAGCGTAAACGTGAACGTATAGCTCACGCCGACGTCGTTGAGCAGATAATAGTTGATGGACGAGGCGCTCGTATCGACGAAGAACGTCCACAGGCCCATCAGCAGCAGCGTGCGCATGAATTTCGGATGAGAAAAGGGCTTGGTGAAGATGTCGCTGAAGCGCACCTTGTCGCCCGATTTTTCGTAGGGGTATTCCACCGGCTGGAGCAGGAACCACAATTCCAGAAGCGCCAGGCCCAGCGCCACAAAGCGCAGTATGATGATGATCGTGTAGGCGTAGGGCGAGGCGGAAAACGCGTCGGCCACAAGGCTCGATATGAGCGCTGTGCCCAGCGCGATGAAATTGGAGATCATCGAGCTGGTGGAGAAATACTCGGCGCGCACGTTGTTGGGAATGAAGTTGATATGCCACGCCGAATAGCCGCCCGCAAAGAGCGCGTTGGTGATGTTGGCGGCGAATATCAGTATGGCAAAGCAGAGCGTGCGCAGATCGGGATCGGTAACGAGAAACGGCATGACCGTCGTGCCGAAGATCGTCAGCAGATAGTAGGCCAGCCGGCCGCCGAAGAGCACCCAGCGCCTTTTCGGAAAGCGCTCGAGGATGCTGGGCGCAAACACGGCGAAGCAGTTGGCGATATAGGGCACAAAGGAAATGATGCCGATTTTGACCAGATCGATGCCGTTGTGCATCAGAAAGCTGGTGTAGAACAGGCCGCCGGTCAGCCAGCCGATGATGCCGGACAGGATCGATGAGGCCAGCATGACGCTGCGCCCCTTGGCCTTTTCGTCATGGAGATTAAAAAGACGATAGAGACTGGAATCCTTGTAATGAAGATGCTTCACGGTAGCCATCCCCCTGCGGCTTTGGTATTCACTGTTTTATGAGAATCCGTCTCATTATAGCATTGAACCGCCCCTTTTGTCATCCCTCCGCGCAAAGAAAATTTTGCTTTGCAAAATCCGGAGGTATAAAAATCCCGCCGAACGCACTGTGCGGCGGGATGAATTCTGATGAGGGATCAGGCGCGGACGATCAGCGCGCCGTAGGGCAGCAGCTCAAGCACGGGCCTGCCGTTTTCAAAGCTCAGATTGCCGCCGCGGCTGAGGATGGTCGCTGCGGCGAAATCGTCGATCTCGGCCTCGACGGCGCACTTGACCGGCTCTTTGCAGAAGCTGACGAACACGAAGATTTGTCCGTCCTCATAGTCGGAGAAGCGGCGGAAGGCGAAGACCTTTTCCGGCTCGGCGGTGGGCACGAGCGCCATGTCGCCCTCGGTGAGCAGCTCCTCGCCGTGGCGCAGCGCGATCAGCTCGGTGACGAGCGCCAGACGATCCTGGCCGCGCTCGGTCAGCGCCTGCGCCCAGTCGATGGTGAAGCCCGGATTGAGCGCGGGGCTGGCGAACAGGCTGTGGCGGCGGCCGTCGCCGATCTCGTCGCCGTTGTAGAGCAGCGGCACGCCGTCCATTGTCATGTTCATGATAATGACGTTGTCGATCTGCCGCTTGTCCAGCACGCGCTCGAAGCGGTGGCCGTAGTCGTCGCTGGCCAGATCGTGGTTGTCGTAGTGGCGGGTCATCAGCGCGCCTTCGGGCAGCCGCTCGCGATCCTCCAGCCATGTTGTGCTCAGCGTGGAGACGGGCTTGCCGCTGAGCAGCATATTGCGCAGCGTGCTCGCCCAGTGGAAGCCGTAGAGTACGTCGAAGGCGTTCACCATGGAGGCGGCGCTGAAGCCCTCGTTGAGCATGATGAGATCCGGATTGATTTTGTCAAGGCGGCGGCGCGCTTCCTTCCAGAAATCGAGCGGGATGCCGTCGCCCACGTCGGTGCGATAGCCGTCCGCGTTGAAATCATTCACATAATAGACCATGTTGTCGAAGAGATATTCGCGCAGCGCGGGATTGTCGAAGTTCAGCTTCGGGAAATGCCACTGGCCGTTGATGATTGAGCCGTCCTCATTGCGCATGACGAAATCGGGATGCTCGTCGATCAGGGCGGCGGTCGGGCCGCAGTGGAAATACACCAGATCGAGCATGACCTTCATGCCCAGCCCGTGCGCGCGGCGGATGAAGCGCTTGAGGTCGTCGTCGGTGCCGTATTCCGGCTCGACGTGATAGTAATCGCTGATGCGGTAGGGATTCTTCGGGTTGTTGCAGCCGCTCGCCTTCTGGCGGTCGCTCCAGAAATCGGGGTTCTCATCGGGATCGTGCGCGCAGATGGGGCAGAGATAGACGATATCGATCCCCAGCTCGGCGAGGTGGGGCAGCAGCTCGGATGCGGCGTTCAGCGTGCCCTCGGGCGTGAAGGCGCGCAGGAACAGCTGATAGATGACGCTCTTATGCGCCGCGGGAACGACGGTGCGCTGGCAGATGAGCTTGGACATGATAGGAACACTCCTTTATAATTGTCGTTGTTTCGCTATTAATTTAACACAAATCGGGCGCGGCGTAAACAACTATGTTCCGATT
>SFOF01000132.1 GCA_004552515.1 Clostridiales bacterium | reverse complement strand
ACGGTGTTATTCCTCCCTGTGCGCATGGTTGATCATGCGTCGTTGCCCTTATTATACACGCGCGGAGGAAATGTGTAAAGAGAAACGTTACGGTTTTGTCTCATTCGGCGGAAGCGGTTGAATTTCGGGAGCGGATGATTTATAATAGTTCAAAATGGGCGCGGCATGAGCGCCGTACACATAAACGAACGGGCAAAGGAAAGGGATAGCATGAAAGTCGCATTGCAGAACCTGACGAAGACGTTTCCGGCGCGCGGCCGCAGGGGCGACGTTGTGGCGGTCGATAACCTGAACGTTGAATTCCCGGACGGCAAACTGGTGGCGCTGCTCGGCCCGTCCGGCTGCGGCAAGAGCACCACGCTGTACATGATCTGCGGGCTGGAAAAGCCCACCGCCGGCCAGGTGTTTTTCGGCGAGGACGACGTGACCGCGCTGCCCCCCGAAAGCCGCGGCGTGGGGCTGGTGTTCCAGAATTACGCGCTCTATCCGCATCTCAACGTGCGGCGCAACATCATGTTCCCGCTCGAGAACCTCAGGGGCAAAGTGCGCCCCACAAAGGCGGAGATGAATGCGCGCGTCGAGGAAGCCGCCCGCCTCGTGCAGATCGAGGGCCTGCTCGACCGCAAGCCCGCCGAGCTGTCCGGCGGCCAGCAGCAGCGCGTCGCCATCGCCCGCGCGCTGGTCAAGAGGCCGCGCGTGCTGCTGCTCGACGAGCCGCTCTCCAATCTGGACGCGAGACTGCGCCTGCAAACCCGCGAGGAGATCCGGCGCATACAGCGCGAAACCGGTGTGACCACCGTGTTCGTCACGCACGATCAGGAGGAGGCCATGAGCATATCCGATCTGATCGTGGTCATGCGGGAGGGCGCGCTCCAGCAGGCCGGGCGGCCGCAGCAGGTCTACGACGACCCGGACAATCTCTTCGTCGCCAAGTTCCTCGGCACGCCGCCCATCAACGTGTTTGAGGGCCGTGTGTCGGGCGGGCATATATATATTGGAAGCGAAAGCGTGCTGGACGCGCCGTCTCTTCATGACGGCGAGGTTTATGTCGCCGTGCGGCCGGAGGGCTTTATCCCCAAGAACGACGGAAAACTGACCTGCGCGCTGCGCGCCGTAGAGGTCATGGGGCGCGACGTGAGCGTCGTGGCCGGTCATGACGCGAGCGAGACGGGAAGACTGCGCGCCATCGTGGCCGCGGAGAGCGCCGTGGACGAGCGGGCCGAAACCGTGCGCTTCGATCTGAAGCCGAACAAGACGCTGCTCTTCGATAAGGAAACGCAGCGCCGCATCCGCATGGGGGAGAGGACATGAAGCAGCATAACGTCAAGGCCTGGCTGTATCTTCTGCCGGCCATACTGTTCCTGGGCGCGTTCATGGTCTATCCGCTGATCGACGTGTTTGTGTATTCGTTCGAGGAGGGTTTCAATTCCGCCTCGCAGCGCTTCTTCGGCGTGGGGCTGTATAATTACAGCTATGTGCTGCACGATCCCTACTTTTTGCAGGCGGTCAAAAACACGTTTATCCTCGTGGCGGTCACCGTGCCGGTCTCGACCGGGCTGGCGCTGCTCATTTCTGTGGGCTTGAGTTCCATCAAAAAGCTGCGCGAGCTGTATCAGACCGTCTATTTCCTGCCCTATGTCACCAACACGCTGGCCGTCGGGCTGGTGTTCATGATCCTGTTCAAGAAAACGCCCTACACGGACGGCCTGGCCAATCTGGTGCTGGGGCTGTTCGGCGTCTCGCCCATCGATTTTATCGAGGGGCCATACGCGGCGCGAATGTTCGTGCTGTGCTTCTACACCGTCTGGGCGGTGCTGCCGTTCAAGATCCTGATCCTCACCAGCGCGCTGGCGGGGGTGAAGAAGGAATACTATCAGGCGGCGCGCGTGGACGGCACGCCCCGCGCTCGCATATTCTGGCGCATTACGCTGCCCATGATTTCGCCGATACTGTTCTATCTGGTGATCACCGGCTTCATCGGCGCGTTCAAGGCCTATGGCGACGCGGTGGCGCTCTTCGGCGTCGATCTGAACGCCGCGGGCATGAACACCATCGTGGGCTATGTCTACGATATGCTCTATGGCGAGGGCGGCGGCTATCCGTCCTATGCCTCGGCGGCGGCGATCATACTCTTCGCCATTGTGCTCACGGTCACCTGCGTCAATCTGCTGGTGAGCCGAAAGCACGTCCATTACTGAGGAGGGACGGCTATGACAGGCGAATTTACCCGCATTGAGCGCGCTGAAAGGCGGCGTAATCGCGTCCGCGGGGCGCTGACCTACGTCCTGCTCACGTTCTGGGCGCTGGTCGTGCTCTTTCCCTTCTATTGGATGATCTTGACCTCGCTCAAGAGCTACGGCGCGTACAACTCGGAATACACGCCGCGCTTCTTCACGCTCTCGCCGACGCTGCAAAACTATGCCGACGCGTTCACCGCCGCGCCGCTGGGGCGGTATCTGGTCAACACGCTGATCTTCACCGTGATCACCACCGCGGCGATGCTCATCGTGATCACGCTGGCGGCCTACGCGTTCGCGCGGTTCGAGTTCCGCGGCAAGAACATCGTGTTTACGCTCTTCCTCTCGCTGATGATGATCCCAAACGAGCTGGTCGTCATCACGAATTTCGTCACGATCACCAATCTCGATCTGCGCAACACCTTCCTCGGGCTGATATTGCCCTCGATTACGTCGGTGTTCTATATCTATCTTCTGAAGGAGAACTTCGCGCAGGTGCCCGATTCGCTCTATTACGCCGCCAAGGTGGACGGCACGTCCGATCTCAAATATCTCTTCAAGGTCATGATTCCCATCTGCCGCCCGACGCTGATCACCGTGACCATCTTGAAGATCATCGAGTGCTGGAATTCGTATGTCTGGCCGCGGCTGATCACCGACGACAAGGCGTATTTCCTCGTGTCCAACGGCATCCAGGAGATCCGCGAAAACGGCTTCGGCCGCGAAAACGTGCCCGCGATGATGGCGGCGGTCGTGGTCATCTCCGTGCCGCTGATATTGCTGTTCCTGATCTTTAGAAAGAAGGTCATGGCCGGCGTGGCGAGAGGGGGCACGAAGGGATGAAAAGGGCGCTTTCCATCGCCGCGCTGCTGCTGGCGCTCGTCCTGACACTGACCGGCTGCCACGGCACGCGGTCTTTATCGGCGTTCACGCTGCCGGACGCGTTTGACGAGACAAAGCAATACGAGGTGGTCTTCTGGGCGAAGAACGACACCAACAAGACGCAGACCGCCATCTATCAGGGCGCGATCGAGGATTTTGAGAAGCTCTATCCGAACATCGCCGTCACGATGCGGCTCTACACCAACTATTCGGACATCTACAACGACGTCATCACCAACCTCGCCACGGGCACAACGCCCGACGTGTGCGTGACCTATCCCGACCACATCGCGACCTACCTGACCGGCGAGAACACCGTCGTGCCGCTGGATACCTTCTGGGATGACGCGCGCTACGGGCTGGGCGGCAGCGAGGTTCGCTTCGATGCGCCCGCAAAGGACGAGATCATCCCCGAGTACCTCGAGGAGGGCAAAATCGGCGATCACGTCTATGCGCTGCCCTTCATGCGCTCGACCGAGGCCTGCTATATCAACAAGACCTATGTCGAAGCGTTGGGCTACGAGGTGCCGGACGTGCTCACATGGGATTTCATCTGGGCGGTGAGCGAGGCCGCCGCTCAAAAGAACGAGGACGGCACGTTCAAATTGAATGGCCAGAAGGTCATGATTCCCTTCATCTACAAGTCGACCGACAACATGATGATACAGTATTTGAAACAGTGCGGCGCGCCCTATTCGACCGATGCGGGCGAGGTCGAGCTGTTTAGCGACGAGACGCGCGCCTTCCTCTATGAGATTGCGTCCCACGCCAGGACCGGTGCGTTCTCGACCTTCCAGATTTCCAGCTATCCGGCCAACTTCCTCAACGCCGGCCAGTGTGTGTTCGCCGTCGATTCGACCGCCGGCTCGACGTGGATGGGGCCGGACGCGCCGCTCTCCGACATCAGCGCGGACAAGATCGTCGATTTCGAGGTGACTGTGCGCCCCGTGCCGCAGGTCAATCCGGACGACATGAAGATGATCTCGCAGGGGCCGTCGATCTGCCTGTTCAACAAGGCGGATACGGGGCGGACGCTGGCGGCGTGGCTCTTCGCGCAGTATCTGCTCTCGGACGACGTGCAGATCAGCTATGCCGAGACGGAGGGCTATGTGCCGGTCACATCCCGCGCGCAGGGAAGCGCCGGTTATCAGGCCTATCTCAGCGCCGGCGGGGCGGACAATCAGCTTCACTACAGCGTCAAGATTCAGGCCACGCGGCTTTTGCTCGATCATACGGCCGATACGTTTGTCACGCCGGTGTTCAACGGCTCCGCGTCGGTGCGTTCGGCGGCGGGGCAGCTGATCGAGGGCGTGGTCAAGGCCGAGCGCCGCAAGCAGACGGTGGATGATCAGTCGATCGACAAGCTGTACGCCGACACAGCCGCGCTCTATCATCTCGATCAGATCGGCGCGGAGAGCGGCGATGCGCGCGATAAGGGCGGCGATCTGGGGCCGCTTCCCGGCACGGCGAAGGCGCTGCTGACCGGCCTGCTGCTTATCTGGCTGGCGATGGGCGCCTATCTGCTCGCGGGGGCGATTTCCCGAAAATGCAATGCTAAATCAATGAAAAGTGATTGATTTTGCGTGCCGTTCGATGTACAATAGGCGTATCCGCTGAAGAAGCGGGGGAAACAGACGACAAATTGAAAGGAAGTCTGAATCATGAAGAAGTTTTTCGCCATGCTGCTGGTTCTCGTGCTCGCGCTGTCCTGCTGCGCCGCGTTCGCCGAGGAAACCGAGAAGGAAGTCAAATCCGAGGGCGTTATGACCTATGAAGAGTACGTCGCCGCCGACGTCGATTCCGAGGTCGTCATCGAGGCCTATGTTCAGGCCAAGCAGTCCTGGTGGGACGATAAGGCCACTGTGTACACGCAGGATCATGACGGCGCGTATTTCTGCTACAACATGACCTGCTCCGAGGAGGATTACGCCAAGCTGCTTCCCGGCACCAAGATCAAGGTGACCGGCTACAAGAGCGAGTGGGCGGGCGAGGTTGAGATCATCGACGCGACCTTCGAAATCGAAGAGGGCGAGCCCTATGTCGCCGAGGCGCTGGACGTGACCGCGCTGCTGGGCACCGACGAGCTGATCGCGCATCAGAACGAGTTCGTTTCCTTTAAGGGTCTGACCATCGAGGCCTATGACGAGAACGGCGCCGCGTTCGCCTACAAGAACGAAGCCGAGAAGACCGACGATCTGTACTTCAAGGCCTCCTACAACGGCACGACCTATGATTTCTGCGTCGAGTATTACCTCTGCGGCAGCGACACCGACGTCTACAAGGCCGTCGAGGCGCTGAATGTCGGCGACGTCGTCGATCTGGAGGGCTTCCTCTACTGGTACGAGGGCGCCAATCCCCATGTCACCGCTCTGACCGTCGCAAAGTAATCGCATTCACAAATCCCGCTGCGTCCATTCGGATGCGGCGGGATTTTTTGCGTTTGGCGGGGCGGCAATCCGGAATTTGAAATGCGGAATCGGGGAGCGGGGGAACGGCGGGGCTTTCGCTTGCGGCGCTGTTCCGCGCTGGCGCGAAGAGATGATATTCCGCTTTGTGAGTCAGTGAATTGTGCGCCGACGAAATGTTGCGTTTGGCCGGTTTTAGCCCCGGCACAGGCGTTTGTGCGCGCGGGGGCTGTCCTGCGCGGCGCGGTGGTTCTGTCGCGGCGGTTTGCCTCGGTTAACGCCTGACTTTGCGGTTCTATTGGAATGTTTTGCCTTCGGTTCACGCCTGTCTTTTTTCCTTTGTCAGGAAAAAAGAGACGGCTTGCGGTATCTTGCGTTCCTATTCCGCGGGTCGAGATCGCCATTCGTGCGTTCTCGCGGCGCTCTTCGGTTATCTGCCTCTGTGGGTTCACTTCGGGTTTGTGCGTTTTTTTATGGCGATCCCGACAGAGAACGAAAGGAACGAAGGGACGCGGAGAACGGAGTCGGCGGCGCGGCGCTTGTGCGCTTTTGCGTAGGCGCATTGGCCTTGATATGCTTTCCG
>SFOF01000131.1 GCA_004552515.1 Clostridiales bacterium | reverse complement strand
CTGACCGGCTTCCTTATATATGGCGGCCTGGCCGTGGCGCTGGCGCTGCCGCAGCTGCTCACATGGACGTTCCCGCAGACCATCGGCGGCCACTCGCTGAAAATTCGCTTCAACTGGGCGAACAATCAGGGCGGGCGGCTGGTGGACGAATACTTCTGGTTCTGGCTCAAGAACGTCGGGCCGGTGCTGCTGGTGCTGGTTCCGGCGGGACTGTATGCGAAGAAATCGCAGCGCATGATGGCCGTGGGCGCGCTGGCGATATTCGTCGTGGCGGAGCTGATTCAGTTCCAGCCCAACGAATACGACAACAACAAGCTGTTTTACGTCGCCTATATGGTCATGACGCCGCTGGCCGCGCAGTATCTGGTCGCGCTCTATGACAAAATGCGCGGTCTGCCCGGGCGGCGGTTCCTGGCGGGCGTGTTCATTGCCGTGTCGGTGTGCTCGGGCGCGCTGTCTGTGGCGCGCGAGTGCGTGTCGAACTACAGGCTGTACGGCCCCGGCGAGGTACAGGCGGCGGCATACATCAACGAAAATACCGAGCAGCGCGCCGTGTTCCTGACCGGACAGCAGCACAACAACGCCGTGTCGACGCTGACCGGCCGATCACTGGTGTGCGGCACGCCGACGTTCCTGTATTTCCACGGCGTGGATTATTCCCGGCAGCAGGCGGACGCGCGGCTCATGTATGAATCTCCGCTGGAGAATGGCGCGCTGTTTGAGAAATACGGCGTGAGCTACATCTATATAAGCAGCTATGAGAGGGCGAATTTCGCGATCGACGAAGACGGAATCGCGCAGCTGGCCGAGCCGGTTTTCGAGGCGGACGGCGTGCGCATTTACAAAGTGACAAACGACGGAGGGAACGGCCATGACGCGGCTTGAGAGAGACGACAGCGATATTATTGAAAGAATCGACCATGAGGAGCGCGTGTTCAGCGGCAAGCTGGTCAAGGTGAACCGGCTGGACGTGACGCTGCCCGACGGACGGCCCGCCATGCGCGAGGCCATTCGCCATCCGGGCGCGAGCGCCATCGTGCCGGTGGACGCGGACGGGCTTGTGACGCTGGTGCGGCAGTTCCGCGCGCCCATAGGCCGCGTGCTGTTGGAGATTCCGGCGGGCAAGCTCGATCATCCGGGCGAGGATCGCGCCGAGGCGGCCAGACGCGAGCTGCGCGAGGAGACCGGCCTGAGCGCCGGCAAATGGACGCATCTGACCGACATCGTGACCACGCCGGGCTTCTGCGACGAGGTGATCTCGATCTATCTGGCCGAGGAGCTGACCCGCGGCGAAACCGACCCGGACGAGGATGAGTTCCTCAACATCGTCAAAATGCCGCTGAGCGAGCTGACAGAGCGCGTCATGCGCGGCGAGATCGCCGACAGCAAGACCATCATCGGCGCGCTGATGGCGCAGGAGCTGCTGAAGGAGGACGGCCATGGCGTTTAAGAGACGGCTGGACGTGAGCTGGACGCTGAGCGACGGCATACTGGACGCGTTCCCCATCGGCGGGCAGACCGACGCGCTGTCGGCGGCGGTGGAGGCGGGCTATGTGCTTGATCCGCTGATCGGCATGAATCTGACGGCCTGCGAGTGGGTGTACAATCGCCGCTGGACGTATCGCTGCGCGTTTGAAACGCCGGCGGAGGGCGACGAGCGCGTCTATCTGATTTTCGACAATCTCTGCGGGCGCGGGACGGCGCTGGTCAACGGCCAGATCGCCGGGCGCTTCAAGGGCGGCGAGTTCATGCTGCCGGTGAGCGGACTGATTTGCGAGGAGGGCATGAACGCGCTGGAGCTGCGCTTTGAGCCGATGTATCGCGCGCTGCCCGGCGACAATCCCATGCCGAAGCTGGGCGTGACGGGCGGCGTATGGCTGAAGGCCGTCTCGGGACTGACGCTGGAAAAGTCCATGGCGGCGGTTTCGGGCCATGAAGCGGCGTTCACGCACACGATCGACGTTCATACGCCGGGGACGTATAATTTCGTCTATACCGCGTCGCTGGACGGCGAGCTGGTGCTGAAGAAGGAATTTCACGAGCGGCTGGCGGCGGCGCGGACGGAGAGGACGCACATGCTGACGTTTGAAAGCCCCGTGCCGTTCGATCCGGAGCAGTATGACGAAACGGCCTATGACGTGCGATTGAGCGTCGAGCGCGTGGCGCTGGGCTGCGAGACGGCGCGCTTTGAACTGCTCTTCGGCTGTGAAAATGCACAAAAGCGCAGTGTGATCGTGCGCGGCGCGCTGACTGCCGACGCGGCGCGGGATATTCGCGCGCTGGGGGCGCGGTCGGTCTGCGCGCTCTGGCCGGAAATCGAGGCGGGCGATTCCCGCTTCGGCCTGACGCGCGCGCAGGAGGGCGTGCCGTTCCGCGTGAATGCGCCCGTATCGCCGGAGGGCTGGGCGCGGGAGGCGGAGGGCCGCGGCCTGAAGGACGGCCCGCTCATGCGGCTGCGGGGCGGCGCGGCGCTGCCGGAGGATATTGAGACGCGATACGGCGCGGACGTCTGGAAGGATGAAAAGCGGCTCACGCGCCTTTTGCGCTGGGAGCAGGCGAGCGCGGTCATGCGCCATGCGCTCGAAAAGCGGCGCGAGGATCGAGACGCGCAGTTCGAGTGGAACATGACGTGGGAAGCGCTGTGCGGCGGCGCGCTGACCGAACGCGGCGCGCATCGTCCGGCGTGGCTGGCGCTGCGCGAGGCGTGGCGCGATATGGTGGTCTGCGCCGAGCTGCCTGAGGGGGACGTGTCGGAATGCGGCATACAGATTCGCCTGCCGATCTGGCTGATGAGCGACCGCGAGGACGGCGGCATACTGACCGTGACGGCGCGCGTGCTGTCGGCGCAGGGCGATGTGATTGCCGAGGGCGCGTATACCGCGGCGGCGGGACGCGTGCGCCGGGCGGGAACGCTGACGGTCGATCTGCCGCCTCAAGCCGGGGCGTACATCGTGCGCTGCGAGGCGCAGAGCGCGCAGGGAAGCGTGATCAGCCGCTGCGACGAGGTGTTCTGCGTTTACGACGAGGCCGAGCCTATGGCGGCGCTTTTGGCGTTGCCCAGGGCGACGCTCGAGCGCGCGGGCGGCCACGCGGTGCGCAATGTTGGAAAAATTGCGGCCTATGCGGCGGGCTGCGCGCTGCTGCCCGGCGAGACGGGCGACGCGGACGGCGAATGGATCAACGCGGAGCTTCGGGGCTGACGCGGGACGGCGGAAAACGCGGCGCAATTCGCACAGACAGGTAAGGACGGCGGGCCGGGCGGACGCGCGAAAAACGGCGCGGCTGTGCGGCGAATACGCGCCATGCCCAAGGGCGGCTGAGGGCGCGACCCGTGCGGTGAAGCTGCGGGGAGCCGGGCAGACGCATGAAAAAAGCGCGCCTGTGCGGCGAGCGCCGTTCCGGAATGGCGGCGCGTTCGATATGAAGAAGCCGCGGCGGTGCGCTATCCGCACAAAAAGCCGCCGCCAAGGCGGCTCTGAAACGGCTGATGCGCGTTGCGCGGAGCCGGAAACGGAGTGTATAATAGAGCGGCAAGTCCCCGAAACGGGCGGGAAAAGCAATACTGCGGCGCGGCGGAAAGCCGGCCGGTTGAGGGAGGATATACATCATGGACAAGATCAGAGTGGGCATTATCGGCGCGGGCAACATCGCCCAGAGCGCACATCTGCCGGCCTATGCCAAACGGGACGACGTTGAGGTCGCGGCGCTGGCCGACTGGAACCTTGAGCGTGCGCAGGACGCGGCGCAGAAATTCGGCGTGCCGCACGCCTATACCACGGTCGAGGAGCTGCTCGAGCACGAGGACGTGGACTATATCGACATCTGCGTGTGGAACCGCTCGCATTGCGACGTGGCGCTGGCCGCGGCGAAGGCCGGCAAGGCGATTCTGTGCGAAAAGCCCATGGCCGACACGCTGGAGCACGCGCTGATCATGAAGGACGCCATCGAGAAGGCCGGCGTGCCGTTCATGCTGGCCGTGCCCACCCGCTACGGCGAGGAAGCGCAGCTGCTGGCGCAGATGGTTGAAAAGGGCAAGCTAGGCGAGATCTACTATGCCAAGACGGCCAACGTGCGCCGCCGCGGCACGCCCATCGGCTGGTTCACCGACAGCTCGAAATCAGGCGGCGGCCCGGTCATCGACATCGGCGTACACTGCATCGACCGCACATGGTATCTGATGGGCCGTCCGAAGCCCGTGCGCGTGAGCGCCATGACCGCCTCGGCCATCGGCAATTTCAAAACGAAGGGCGTGAGCCGCTGGGAGGCGCTGGACAGCGACGTGACCGCGTTCGACACCGAGGACAGCGCGGCGGGCGCGATCCACTTTGAAAACGGCGCGGTGATGCTCTTTGAGGTCAGCTGGGCGCTGAACGCCCCCAATCAGGGCTACACCCAGATCTGCGGCACGAAGGCCGGCGCGACGCTCGAGCCGCTGACCATCTACGGCGAGAACGAGGAGGGCTATCTGACCGACAATAAGCCCACCGTCGGCAAGAGCGGCATATTCGACAACGAGATCGATCATTTCATCCATTGCCTGCGCACCGGCGAGACGCCCATCTCGCCTCTGGAGGACGGCGTGACCGTGCAGCGGATGCTCGACGGCATCTATCGCTCGGCCAGGCTGCGCCGCGAGGTTGAAATCTGAGCGGCGAATGATCGGGTAATGAAATGAGCGGAGACGAAAAGCCTATGTTTTTCAGCGATCTGGTTTTCACCATGGAGCCGATTGAGACAAAGCGCCTGTATCTGCGGCGGCTGGAGACGGCCGATGCGCGCGACATATTCGAATATGGCCGCGATCCCGAGGTGGCGCGCCATGTGCTCTGGGAGGCGTATACCTCTGTGGGCGAATGTAAGAGCTATATCCGCGCCATGCAGCGGCGATACCGTCTGGGCGACCCCGCCAGCTGGGGCATCGTGCTCAAGGAGGAGGGCCGCGTCGTGGGCACGATCGGCTATATGTGGTATCAGAGCGAGCACAGCGCCGTCGAGGTGGGCTATTCGCTGGCGCGGGCGTGCTGGAATCAGGGGCTTATGACGGAGGCCCTGAGCGCGGTGATCGCCTATACGTTCGACAAGCTGCGCGTCAACCGCATCGAGGCGCAGTACGAGCTGGACAATCCGGCCAGCGGCGCTGTGATGAAGAAGTGCGGCATGACCTATGAGGGCACGCTGCGCCAGAGATTGTACAACAAGGGGCGATATGTCGATGTGGGGCTGTGCTCGATCCTCAAAAGCGAGTATGCCTCGCGCACAAATTTCGATTGACAGAACGCGGAAAAACCGATACAATGACTATATTGAAATCAAAAGGAGGAGAACCATATGTATCAGGACGTTATTAAGACCGCCAAGGAAAAAATGGAAAAAACGCTGGCCGTCACCACCCGTGAGCTGGCCACGCTGCGCGCCGGTCGGGCCAACCCGCAGGTGCTGGATAAAATTCAGGTGGACTATTACGGCACGCCCTCGCCGATCAACGCCGTGGCCAATATCTCCGTGCCCGAGCCGCGTATGCTGGTGATCGCGCCCTGGGAGGCGAAGATGGTGTCCGTCATCGAAAAGGCCATCCTCAAATCCGACGTCGGCATCAACCCCTCCAACGACGGCAAGGTCATCCGCCTGGTGTTCCCGGAGCTGACCGAGGAGCGCCGCAAGGATCTGTGCAAGCAGGTTCGCAAGCAGGTTGAGGAGGGCAAGGTCGCCCTGCGCGCCATCCGCCGCGACGCCAACGAGCAGATCAAGAAGATGAAGAAGGATTCCGTCATCACCGAGGACGAGGCCAAGACCGCCGAGACGGAGCTGCAAAAGGCCACCGACAACGCCGTGAAGGAAGCCGACCGTCTCTCCGCCGAGAAGGAAAAAGAGATCATGGCCGTATGACCTCTCTGCTGGGACTGACGCTGGAGGAAGCGGCGGCGCGCCTGAAGGAAAGGGGCGTGGAGCCGGTCGTCGAATGGACGGCGGCGCCGAAAAACGCGCCCGAGGGAACGGCGCGCGTGGTGCGCGCTTATCCCGACGGACGGCTGACCGTCGCCCGCTTCCCCGATCAAGTAAAAGACGAGGATCACTCATGACATCCGAGCATAAACATTCAAAGAAGGCGTGGTGGGAGGCCTGCTCACGCCTTCTTGGCATACGCAGAA
>SFOF01000130.1 GCA_004552515.1 Clostridiales bacterium | reverse complement strand
ACCGAGATCGAGCCGTTCGGCGGCGCGGCCACCTGCATCGGCGGCGCGATCCGCGATCCGCTCTCCGGCCGCGGCTATGTCTATCAGGCGATGCGCGTGACCGGCGCGGCCGATCCCACGCGGCCCGTCGAGGACACCATCCCCGGCAAGCTGCCGCAGCGCAAGCTGACCACCACCGCCGCCGCGGGCTATTCCTCCTATGGCAACCAGATCGGCCTGGCGACCGGCATTGTGGACGAAATCTATCACGACGGCTACGCGGCCAAGCGCATGGAGATCGGCGCGGTCGTGGGCGCGGCCCCCGCAGAAAATGTGCGCCGCGAGACGCCTGTGCCCGGCGACATCATCGTGCTGCTGGGCGGTCGCACGGGACGCGACGGCTGCGGCGGCGCGACCGGTTCCTCCAAATCGCACAGCCGCACGTCGCTTGAAACCTGCGGCGCGGAGGTACAGAAGGGCAACGCGCCCGAGGAGCGCAAGCTGCAGCGGCTCATGCGCGATCCGCGCGCGACGAAGCTCATAAAGCGCTGCAACGATTTCGGCGCGGGCGGCGTGTCCGTGGCCATCGGCGAGCTGGCCGAGGGGCTGGAGATCGATCTGAACGCCGTGCCCCGCAAGTACGACGGCCTGAGCGGCACAGAGCTGGCCATCTCCGAATCGCAGGAGCGCATGGCGGTCGTGCTGGCGAAGGAGGACGTTGAGACGTTCATCGCGCTGGCCGAAGGCGAGAACCTCGAGGCCACCGTCGTGGCGCGCGTCACCGACAAAAAGCGGCTGGTGATGCGCTGGAACGGCGATGTGATCGTCGATGTGGCGCGCGTTTTCCTCGATTCCAACGGCGCGCAGCGCCATGCCCGCGCCCATGTGACCGGCGGCGAGGTCTACAAAAGGCCCGTGCCCGCCGATTTTGCCGGGGGCATGAGGGCGCTCTCCTCCGATCTGAACGTCTGCTCAAAGCGCGGCCTGTCCGAGCGGTTTGATTCGACCATCGGCGCGGCCACGGTGCTGATGCCCTTCGGCGGCAAATATCAGCGCACGCCCATACAGGCCATGGTGGCCAAGCTGCCGGTTATGGGCGGCAAAACCACCAGCTGCTCGGCGATGAGCTGGGGCTATAATCCCCTCGTGACCGAGAAGGATCCCTATCGCGGCGCGTATCTGGCCGTGATCGAGTCGATCTGCAAGCTGGCGGCCAGCGGCGCGGGCATTGAGAACGCGCATTTGACCTTTCAGGAGTATTTCGAGCGCATGGGCGCGGCGGAGAGCTGGGGCAAGCCCCTGGCGGCGCTGCTGGGCGCGCTGGACGCGCAGCTGGGTCTGGGCGTGGGCGCGATCGGCGGCAAGGATTCCATGAGCGGCAGCTTTGAGAAGCTGCACGTCCCGCCGACGCTGGTGTCCTTCGCGGTGTCCACGGCGCACACCGGCGATATCATCTCGCCCGAGTTCAAGCGCGCCGGCTCCCGCGTCGTGCGCCTGAGCGCGCGGCTGAACGAAAGCGGCCTGCCGGACGCCGAGAGCGTGCGCGCGCTGTGCGAGGAGGTCACATCGCTCATCCGCGAGGGACGCGTGCTGTCCTGCTGGACGCCGGGCTTTGGCGGCGTGGCCGAGGGTATTTTGAAAATGGCCGTGGGCAACGGCATTGGCTTCAGGTTTGACGAGGCGTTCGATCTCGAGCGCGCGTTTTCGCTGGATTACGGCAGCTTTATTCTCGAGCTGGCGGACGGCGCGGATGTGGGCGAGACGATCGGCCATACGACGGAGGATGGCTGCCTGAGCATGGGCGCTGCGTCCGTATCGCTCGGCGAGCTGACCGCGCTCTATGAGGGCCGTCTGGAATCGGTGTTCCCGAACGACACGGTTAAGGATGACTCCGCCGTCGAGCCGTTCACATGGTGCGGCCGCACCACCTGCCATGAGGGCAAGCCGATCGGCAGGCCGCGCGTGCTGATTCCGGTCTTCCCCGGCACGAACTGCGAGTACGACACCGCCGCCGCATTCGAGCAGGCCGGCGCGATTCCGCAGATCATGGTGATCAACAACATGACCGCCGCAGGCGTTCAGCAGTCGGTCGAGCGCTTTTCAAAGCTGCTGGACGAGAGCCAGATGCTCTTCCTGCCCGGCGGCTTCTCCGGCGGCGACGAACCGGACGGCTCGGGCAAGTTCATCACGGCCTTTCTGCGCAATCCCGTGCTGGCCGAAAAGACCATGGCGCTGCTCAAGGCGCGGGACGGCCTGATCGGCGGCGTGTGCAACGGCTTCCAGGCGCTCATCAAGCTGGGACTCGTGCCCTACGGCGAGATCCGCGATATGGACGATACCTGCCCGACGCTGACGTTCAACGTCATCGGCCGCCATCAGTCGCGTCTGGCGCGCACCCGCGTCTGCTCGAACCGCTCGCCGTGGCTGAGCTATCTGCCGGTGGGCAAGGTGACGATCACGCCCATCTCTCACGGCGAGGGCCGCTTCATCGCCTCGGACGAGCTGATCGCGCGGCTGGCGAAAAACGGCCAGATCGCCACGCAGTATTGCGACGAGGCCGGCGCGCCGTCGATGGACATTTCGGTCAATCCGAATGGTTCCGTGCAGGCTATCGAAGGCATTACCTCGCCGGACGGCCGCGTGTTCGGCCGCATGGCGCACAGCGAGCGCGCGGGCGAGGGCCTGTATAAGAACGTGCCGGGCGAGGACAGCCTGGCGATCTTCCGCGGCGCGGTGGATTACTTCCGATAAAATATTCCGTGAAAGCGACGGATGCGCTTACGATCCGCCGCTTTCGCGGTTCTCGCGGTTCCTTTATCATGACGAAAAAGGCGGTATGTGACGTATGCCAACCGATATTGAAATTGCGCAGAGCACGGCGCTTGAAAGCGTCTATGACATTGCCCGGCGCGCGGGCATCGACGAAAAATATCTCGAGCCGTATGGCCGCTATAAGGCCAAGGTCGATTTGAAGCTGCTCTCCGAAAACCCCGCGCCGGACGGCAAGCTGATACTGGTCACCGCCATGACCCCCACCCCTGCGGGCGAGGGCAAGACCACGACGACGATCGGTCTGGCGGACGGACTGCGGCGCATTGGCAAAAACGCCGTCGTGGCGCTGCGCGAGCCGTCGCTCGGGCCGGTGTTCGGCGTGAAGGGCGGCGCGGCGGGCGGCGGATATGCGCAGGTTGTGCCCATGGAAGACATCAATCTGCACTTTACCGGCGATTTCCATGCCATCGGCGCGGCCAACAATCTGCTGGCGGCGATGATCGACAACCACATCTATCAGGGCAACGCGCTGAACATCGATCCGCGCCGGATCACATGGCGGCGCTGCGTCGATATGAACGACCGGCAGCTGCGCTTCGTCGTGGACGGGCTGGGCGGCCGCGTCAACGGAACGCCGCGCGAGGACGGCTACGACATCACCGTGGCCTCCGAGATCATGGCGGTGCTGTGCCTGTCCGATGGCATTTCCGATTTGAAGGAGCGGCTTTCGCGCATCGTCGTGGGCTATACCTATGACGACGAGCCGGTAACCGCCGGTCAGCTCAGGGCGGCGGGCGCGATGTGCGCGCTTTTGAAGGACGCGCTCAAGCCCAATCTCGTGCAGACGCTCGAGCACACCCCCGCGCTGGTTCACGGCGGGCCGTTCGCCAACATCGCGCACGGCTGCAATTCCGTGCTTGCGACGAAAATGGCCATGAAGCTGGGCGATTACGCCGTGACAGAGGCCGGCTTTGGCGGCGATCTGGGCGCGGAGAAGTTCCTCGACATCAAGTGCCGCATGGCGCATTTGAAGCCCTCGGCGGTCGTCGTTGTGGCGACGGTGCGCGCGCTCAAGATGCACGGCGGCCTGAAAAAGACCGAGCTGAATACCGAGAACCTCGCCGCGCTCGAGGCGGGCCTGCCGAATCTGCTGCGCCATGTCTCCAATATGACCGAGGTCTATCGTCTGCCCTGCGTGGTGGCGATCAACCGCTTCCCGACCGATACGGAGCGTGAGCTGAGGCTGGTCGAGGATAAATGCCGCGCGCTGGGCGTGAACGCCGTTCTGAGCGAGGTCTGGGGCCGGGGCGGCGCGGGCGGCACGGCGCTGGCCGAGGAGGTCGTGCGGCTGTGTGAGCAGGAAAATGACTTCGCCTTCTGCTATGACGACGACATGACCATCCGCCAGAAGATGAACGCCATCGTGACGCGCGTCTATCGCGGCGACGAGGTGGTGCTCACGCCCGAGGCGAAAAAGCAGGTCAAAAAGCTGACCGAGATGGGCTGCGGCGCGATGCCCGTGTGCATGGCCAAGACGCAGTACAGCTTCTCCGACGACGCGAAAAAGCTGGGCGCGCCGGAGGGCTTCAAGGTGACGGTGCGGCAGGTGAAGGTGTCCGCGGGCGCGGGCTTCATCGTGGCGCTGACCGGCGACATCATGACCATGCCCGGCCTGCCCAAGGAGCCCGCCGCCGAGCGCATCGACGTGGATGAAAACGGCGTGATCAGCGGCCTGTTCTAAGAGAAGATAAAGTGAAAAGCGCGCTTCGTTCGGCTTGATATGAGCGGATGAAGCGCGCCTGTTTTATTCGTTTCAAAGGGTGCCAATGGGGGCGCCGTCTCAGCGGTATTTTTCGCGCCACTGCTTTTGCAGCGCGTCGGCCTCCATGTGGTATTCGCGGTAGTTCAGCAGATCAAATTCGCGCTTGATGCGCTCCATCGGCCAGTCGGGATCGTTCGATTCCATCCAGAAGCAGCCCTCTTCTGAATAGGGGCGTATGGTAACGCCCGCGCCCAGCCGGCGGCGGATCTCGTCGAGCTGCTCAAAGTGCCGGTCCATGTGGAACACCTCGCCGGTCAGGTCGATGTCCGCCATGGCCAGGCCATCCCAGCGTCCGCTTTCGGCCAGCGTGCGCGCGCCGGGGTCTATGATGCGCGCGTGGCTGGTGCGCACCGTCGAGACGACGAAATACTGATTGTAGGCTGCGTAGGTGTCCAGCAGATTGCCGCCGTCGTAGGCCGAGTTCCAGACCACCAGCCGCGCGCCCTTTCTGGCCAGCTGGTTCCAGCCCTCGCGCCAGCCGATGTCAAAGCAGGTCTGCACGCCGATTTTTCCGAAGTCCGTCTCGAACACCGGATATTCCGAGCCGGGCAGCACATGATTGACGGTCGATTCCTCATACACCGTGTGAACCTTGCGGTAGCGGCCGGTCTCGCGCCCCTGCCGGTCGAGGAGCACGGCGCAGTTGTACTTGAAATCGGGGTATTTTTCGCTCGGCTCGTAATAGGAGGTGAGGATATAGCTGCCCGTCTCCTGCGCCTTCCGGCTGAAGGCGCGCAGCATTTCCGTGCCGATTTCGCGCCAGCGGGGGTTGGATATATCGCCGCCGGTCTTGAGGAAGATTTCCGGGAAGCAGATCAGATCGGGCTTATAGCCGGCGACAGCGTCGATCTTCTCCAGCGCGACGGAGAGCATTTCCTCCTGCGTTTTGCCGCGCAGAACCTCCTCGCGCATGGCCCAGGAGGCGATTCTCGTCTTTTTTCCCATGGTAACGCTCCTTTCTGCCGTTTCGTTCATTCATTATAGCCCGCGGCGCGGACAAAGTCAATTCCCATCGCGCAAATGCAGGATCGCGCCGTCGCTTCTGTCGATATGATGAGAAAAACATGAAATAAACGTCGAAATCGCAGTTTTCACAATAATATAATGCAAATTTGCATCCTCTGAGCGCGTGGGCGATTGACAAGCGGCATGGAGGGGGAGTAAAATAAAACCATTCTCAGAAGAGCAAGGGGGCTTTTATTCATGTCCTATGTGAGTGACGTTCTGTCCAATGTGATTGCCAAAAATCCCGGCGAGGCGGTTTTCCATCAGGCCGTTACAGAGGTTCTGGAGACGATCGCGCCGGTTATCGATTCCAATCCCGCCTATGAAAAGGCCGGAATCCTGGAGCGCTTGACCGAGCCGGATCGCGCGATTCTGTTCAAGGTGCCGTGGGTGGATGACAGCGGCAAGGTGCAGTTCGCCCAGGCGCAGCCCGAATGGCTGGAATCCATGAAAATTCTCCATCGATGGTACGAGATGGGCCTGATTGATCCCGATGTGCTGACCATGGATAACGACGTTATGCGCAGCAAGGTGCTCAACAACGAAATCGGCGCTTCGTTTACCGCCATGAGCCAGATCACCAACTGGACGGCGGATGCCGAAGCCGAGAACACCGGGGCCCGCTGGGGCGGCGTAACCTATCTGCGTACAGCGCCTGGCGAACCCACCTGCATGATCCCTGTTGCTGA
>SFOF01000129.1 GCA_004552515.1 Clostridiales bacterium | reverse complement strand
CTTTGGAAGCTGTTTCAAAAATTGACGGGGCCTGCCCGCCCCTTCAAAGGACGTTTCTGATCCTGCGCGGGCGCGCCGCCAAGCGAAAAGGGACGCGCGCCGTCGCTCTTCTTTGACAAGCAGAAGGGCGCATTGCGTCCGGCAACGCGCCCCTCATTCAATTTGTCCTCAAGGGAAGGCGGTCGATCAGTCTCTGCTGCCGACCACGGGATACACGCTGAACGGCTCGTCGGCGATGTCGATATACGCCCAGTATTCGTGCGCGTTGTCGTGCTTCATGCGCATTTTGCGCTTTTCGCCGGGAATGAACTCGAATTCGTCCTCGGGATGCTCGACATCCCAGTTGACATGGACGATGCTGGGGCCCATCGCCGCGTAGAGCAGCGGGCCGTACTCCAGCGCATAGCGCTGCGCGCCCACCAGCTCCTCGCCGCCGGTGTAACGCGTGACCTTGAAGCGCATGGGCACGGTGAACTCGATCACATCGCCCGCCTTCACATCCAGCGCCACATAGCCGCAGGGCGCGCCCGCGACCTCCTCGCCGTTGACGAGGATGCGCACAGGCTCGGCCGCCCAGCGCGGAATACGCACCTTGAGCGTGAACGGCGCGGCGGCCTCCTGCACCTCGATCTTCACATGGCCGCCGTCCGGAATATCGGTCTCGCAGGCCAGCTTCACGCGGCCGGAGGCGATGTTCAGCTCGGCCTCGCTCGGGGCGTAGATGTCGGCGTAGACGGTATTGCCGCAGGTGGTGTAGAGCATCTGAGGCAGCAGACCCACAAGGCGCGTGCCCAGCGAGGCGCAGCAGGTGCAGCGATCCTGCCAGCGCGCGTCCTTGCCGCCCTCCAGGAAGTTGAGATAGTGGAAGCCGCGATCCTCGACCTGCGCGGCCAGCAGCACATTGTAGATCGAGTTTTCCATCTCGTCCACATAGTGCGCGTTGTCCGGCTCGAGCAGGTGCATGCGCTGATTGAGCAGCACCCAGAAGTTGGTGGAGCACAGCTCGTTGTAGTTGTGCCTCATGCTCAGCCAGTTGCAGCCGGGATAATAGGTGTCGTCCTCGCACATATTGATGCCGCCGCCGACGTGCTGCCACTTGTCCTCATACATCCTGAGCGCGTGCCGGACGGCGTTGATGTACAGCTCGTTGCCCGTGGCGCGATACAGATCGCAGTAGCCCTCGAGCGTTGTCAGCAGCGTGGAGTGCGGATGATTGCCGGGATGCTGATAGATGGCGCGGTGATTGTCCTCGAGCAGCTGCTCAAGCCACCACGTCTCGCGGTAATACTTTTCGCACACGTCGATATCGTCCCGCTTGCCGACCGGCGAATCGTACACGCGCGTGCCCACGAGGATGCCCTGGAAGCCCAGATTCATATCCTTGACATAGGGCAGAAGATCGCAGGTGTTGAAATAATCGGTCATGGAGCGCGCCAGCTCGAACGCGCGCGCGTTGCCCGCGTAGCCCGCGTCCAGCAGGCCGAACGTGATCCACGCGCGGGTGTAGTTGGGATATTCCTTGGTGTGGAACTCGTCACGCGTGATGGGCATGATGAAGCCGTCGTCGTCCTTGCACGCGTCGATCTCAGCCACGACCGCGTCGGCCTTGGCGCGCAGCTCGGGATCGTCCACCCACAGAAGCGACGTACACGCGCCCGAGAGGAACTCGCCGGCCGTCTGTCCCTTCAGGTTGATCTCGAAATGGCCCGACTGCCAGGCGTACGGCACGGAGGGCGCCGCCTTTTTGGCATGGACGCGATAGTAATACATCATGCGATCCAGCTCGAAGCCCTTGAGGAAGGCGATGTTGTTCTCAAACGCCTTGCCCAGCCGTCCGCCCCTGAGCGTCACGCCGCCCATCGGCGCGCTGGCCGCATAGGGCACCGCATATTTCTGATTCATGATCTGTTCCTCCCCTGCGTTATAGTTTCGGGTGTATGAACGTTAACATTATCATACCGCAAACGCCGCGCGCTGTCAAGCGGGAATTTGCCTTCCATCCTCCGAACGCCGCATTCCGAATTGTTCCGTCGTTTCCCCGCGCACAAACGCTTCTGCCGTCTATATCCGGCCAAACGCACCATTTCGCCGGCGCACAATTCGCGATCATATAATGACAGACTGACGCTGCGCCGCGACAGCGCGGACGAACGCCTTCAAGCGGAAGCGACGCAGCCGCCTCTCTGGACTCTCTTCACGCTGCGGCGGGGGAGTGCTTTCTCTCGCCGCGCTTGGCCTCGGTTTACGCTCGGCGATGCGGTTCTGGCGGAGGCATTGCGTTCGGAGTGCGCCTGCCCTCACAATTCTGTTGTCGCGTTTTGTCCTCCGTTCACGCCTGCTGTTTGTCTCGCGACAAACAGAACGGCTTGCGATGCGTTGCGTTCCTGTTCCGCAGGGTCGAGATCGCCATTCGCACGTTCTCGGGGCGCTGGCGCGGTTATCTACCTTAGCTGGTTCACTTCGGGTTTGTGCGTTTCTTTATGGCGATCTCGACGGGGTTATCGGGGATGCGGGGAACGGGGGAACGGGGCTGGCGGCGCGGCCTTTGTGCGTCTTTGCGCAGCCGCATTGGTACTGTTATGCTTTCCGTCGGGAGTACGTTGGGGCTACGCGCCCCAAACCTGCGCCAAAGAGTCTTCGACTCTCTGGACTCTCTTCACGCTGCGGCGGGGTTGGGTTGGTGCGTATACGCGCCGTCGCCCGGGTACACGGAAAGACCCGCCCGAGCCCAATTTGGGGCCGGGTAGGTCGTGTCATGTTACGCGGCAGCCGGTGGGTGCAGGCACAGCCTGCCGGATTAGCTCTATCGAAGACCTGACCGGCTCCAATTTATGGCCGGGCAGGTCGTGTTAAGCCCGGCGGCAGCAAGCGGGTGCAGGCACAGCCTGCCGGCAGCAAGTGGCCGCGGGCACTGCCCGCTCAGCGGGAGACGAGGAAGGTGTCTATGACGCGATGCACGGCGGGACGCGGCTCGGAGGCGGCGAGACGGCCCAGGAGCAGCTCGGCGACGGTGCGCACCTCGTCCTTGACGTTCGCGCCGATGGAGGTCATATCGAACGGCACGGAATAGAACGCCTGAATATCGTCGAAGCCGACCAGCGGCAGCGGATGATCGCGATGATAGCGCGCGGCCTCCCACGCGATGAGATCGCTGAAGCAGAACAGGCCGTCATACTCGACGCCCTCGGCGTGCAGCCGGTCGAGCTGGAGCGAAATATCGGCCTGGAAGGGGGCGCAGCGGCAGACGAGCGTGGGATCGAAGGTCAGACCGGCCTCCTTCAGGGCGGCGCGATAGCCCCGCTCGCGCTCGGCGGCGCTGCTGATATAATCCGACGCGCCCAGCATGAGGATGCGCTTGCAGCCGCGCTTGACCAGATACTGCGTGGCCAGCATACCGCCCTTTCTGTCGTTCCAGACGACGCTGTCGAAGGCCTCATCCTCCTTTGCGGCGCGGCCCATGAGCACGAAGGGCAGGTTGTACTCCTGCATCAGCTCGAGCGACTGGCGCGACTTCTGACAGGGACAGATCACGACGCCATCGACATGATTGCCGATGACCGTCTGCGCGGCGCTCAGCTCCTGATCGGGATCCTCGTCGGTATTGAGGATGAGCGTTTTATAATTGCGCGCGCGGAAATAGCCCTCCAGCTCCTTGATCTTGATGGCGAAGAGCGGATTTGAAATATCGCCCAGTATGATGGCGATGGTGTGGCTGCACCCGGAGCGCAGCGAACCGGCCAGGGCGTTATTGACATATTTCATATTGCGCGCGATCTGCTGGATGCGCTTTTTCGTATCGTCGGCCAGCAGCGGCGAATCGCGCAGCGCCAGCGAGACGGTGTTCGCGCTGGTGCCCGCCTTGAGGGCAATATCCTTGAGCGTCACGCGCTTGTTGCGATCGGTCACGGTACAATCCTTCCTTTCCTGTGGCTTTCGTGCAAGCCATCATATTATATAACACTTTTCCGCCGGAGTAAAGGGAGAATCGTGCCAAATATTCATCATGCGCCGTCATATGATCGTTAATAGTGCGAAAATTGTCGCAATATTGTCGCGGGTCGAGCGGCGCGGCATAAAAAAGCGGGAAGGACGCGCATCCTCCCCCGCCGACCTTTATTCTTCCTCCGGCACGAACGCCAGCTCCAGCCTCATGCCCATGCCCTCGGCCAGCCGCTGGAGCGTCCTGACCGACGGATTGCCGTTGCCCCGCTCGAGCCGGCTGATGACGCTCTGCCGGATGCCGCTGCGCTCGGCCAGCGCCTGCTGCGTCAGCCCGCTGCGGCGGCGCGCCTCGACCAGCGCCTGCGCGGCCTCCCAATGCGGCTCGGCCGTGCTCCAGCGCGGATCCTCTTCGTAAAAACCTATGCTGTTCATGGCTCTTCTTTCTTCTTATCACGTATCGACTGTCCGGACGCGGAAAAGCGCCCCTTTCGCTGTTATTTTGATTATATTGTATATCCGATACATTGTCAAGAGAAATTCGGTAAGCGAATGAATGTTCATTGTATTTCTCCTGTATGGCCGTTTATGGCGATTCAAATTGCGCCGAATGTTAAGCCATGTTAAGTCGTTGCATTTTCGCGAGAAACCTGCTAAACTCATAGACGCTGGGAGCGCCGGATAACGCGACCGCAGAGGCCTGTTCGCCCCGATGGGGAGGAGCGGGTCTTTTTCATACCAATTTTTGAGAAAGGAGCGTGAGACGGGCATGGGACTGGAACGCGCCGAACGGGAGAAGATGCTCGCCGAGGCCGAGGGTCTGATGGCGGAATACGAGCGGCGGCAGCGCGTGGACAAGCTGAAATACTACAAGCCGCACGCGCGGCAGGCGCTCTTCCACCAGTCGCCCTGCCGGAACCGATGGGCGCTGGGCGGCAACCGCACCGGCAAGACCGAGGTGGGGGCCGTGGAGTGCGTCTATCTGGCGCGCGGCTGCCACCCCTACCGGCGCGTAACGCACGCCATGAACGGCTGGGTGGTGAGCCTGTCCAACGAGGTGCAGCGCGACGTCGCGCAGAAGAAGCTGCTCTCCTACATCAACCCCGCGTGGATCCGCTCGATCAGGATGCGCGAGGGCCGCGCGGACGACCCGGAGGGCGGCGTGATCGACACGATACAGATCGAGAGCCTGTGCGGCGGCGTATCAACGATTGGCTTTAAGACCTGCGCGCAGGGCCGCGAGAAATTCCAGGGCGTGAGCCTGGACTTCGTGTGGTTCGACGAGGAACCGCCCGAGGACGTCTATCAGGAGTGCCTGATGCGCGTGCTCGATTCGGGCGGCTGCCTGTTCGGCACGATGACCCCGCTCAAGGGGCTGACTTGGGTGTACGAGACGATCTACTTAAACGTGCGAAACGACCCCGACGTGTGGGTAATCACGATGAGCTGGCGCGACAATCCCTATCTCTCGCCCGAGGAAATCGAGCGGATGGAGCGCGCGCTGCCGCCGGACGAGCTGGAAGCGCGCCGCGACGGACGATTCATATCGGTGAACGGGCTGGTGTACGGCGAGTTTGACGAGCGCGTTCACGTCGTCGAGCCGTTCGACATACCGCCCGACTGGCAGGACTGCCTCTCGATCGATCCGGGACTGAGCAATCCGCTCTCCTGCCACTGGTACGCGGTGGATCACGAGGGCTGCGTGTACGTCGTGGCCGAGCACTACCGCGCGAATATGCCCATAGACGCGCATATGCGCGAGATCGACCGCATCAGCCGCGAGCTGGGATGGAAGCGCGACGCTTCCGGACGGCTGAACGCGCTCATGGACGCGGCCGCCGATCAGCGCACATTGCAGAGCGAGAAGAGCGTCGCCGAACTGTTCCGCGAGCAGGGGCTCAATGTCAACACGCGCGTGAACAAATCGAAATGGGCGGGCATACAGCGCGTCAAGCAGGCGCTGGAGAAACGGCCGCACTTCGACACAGCGCGCTGGCCGGAGGGGAAGCCGGGGCTGTTCATCTTTTCAAGCTGCCCGATGATGATCCGCGAGATCAAGCAGTACCGATGGAAGGAGGACGAGGAGGAGCCGGTCAAGCGCGACGATCACGCCATGGACGAGCTGAGGTATTTCATCATGAGCCGTCCGGAGCCGCACGCGCCGGAGCGGATCCCCGACTCGATGGTGGTGCGGCATAAGAAGCGGCTGGCGAAGCGGAACAGGGAGGCCGCGGCCTGTATTACCCGCTGACCCCTGCTGTGCTTTACGCACCCACGCCGCGAATTAAATGAAGAGAGTCCAGAGAGGCCGGCTGTTCCGGCTTCCACACCGCTTCGCGCACGCAACCCGACTCTTCAGCGCTTGAGGGCGCTT
>SFOF01000128.1 GCA_004552515.1 Clostridiales bacterium | reverse complement strand
GAATTTATCGAAGATATCGACGAATGATTGTGCAATTAGCACAAATACTCATTTAAAATATCTCGTAAATTTGGAAGCCGGTAACACGGTAACACAAGTAACACAAAAAAATACACGCCTTATATAAAGACGTGTGCACACACGCGTTTTCTCAATCCGCAAAAAAATGCGTGTGAACCCTCGCGCGTATAGGGCTTAAAAATTTGTGTTACTGTGTTACCTCAAAATTTATAAATCGAAATTGTTTTTATTTTTCATTTTTTCAAACACAGTAATTGTTCCCAGCTCGAATAGTACCCATCCGTTTTCGCATTTGACACTCTTCGGCGTATGTGCTATACTCACAGATAGGAGAATAAATGGAGAGAGGGAATGTCCATGGTTTTTAAGGAATACATGGCGCCCATGAGCGACGGAACGCGTCTGTATACGCGCTGCACGCTCCCCGATGATTCCGGGCGGTTTCCCATTATATTCAGCCGCTCTCCCTATGACGACCGCGCCTATATCCCTGCGGAGCACCCCGGCGATTTTGACGCGTGCATCCGCGCCGGATACGCCGTCGTGCATCAGAGCTGCCGCGGCACCGCCCGCAGCGAGGGCGTTTTCGTGCCCTTCGCCATGGAGCGCAGCGACGGCCTGGATACGCTCGCCTGGCTGAGAAGGCAGTCCTTCTACGGCGGCGAAATCTATCCACAGGGGGCGAGCTACTGCTCCTATGTCCATCTCGCCTATCTGGGCACGCATCAGAGCGACGTAAAGGGCGCTTTCCTCTATGTCATGCCCACCGATATGTACGCGGGCATGACCGTGAACGGCCTGTTCAAGCAGGACATCATCACGCCGTGGTTCTCTCAGCAGTATCACAAAAATCAGTGCGATTCCTCCGCCATCCAGGCGAACTATCCGGCGCTGACGCTCCGCCGTCCGCATTACGCCGCGCTCGATCCCTATTATGAGGGCGGCTGTCCCGATTACGCGGCCTATCTGCGCTCACATGAAATCTGGAAGTCCGTTCCCGGCCCCGGCGAAGCGCTGAACGCCATGCGCGATCTGACCGTGCCCGTTCTGCTCATGGAGGGCTGGTACGACATCTATATCGGCGCCGGCACGGCCATGTGGGAGGAGCTTCCCGAAAGCGTGCGCGCAAAATCCGCGCTGCTCGTCGGCCCATGGCCCCATTCCTGCCGCGTAAGCCGCGACTGGGTGCTCGAAATGCCCGGCGGCGAAAGGCCCGCCGATCTGATGCTCAACTGGTTTAATCACCTGCGCGCCGGCGAAAGGCTGAATTTCATGCGCGAGGGACAGATCCGGTACTACACCATCGGCGAAAACGCCTGGCATTTCGCGCCGCATATGCCCGAGGGACGGCGCGCGCTCACGCTCTGGCTCAACGGCGCGTCCCGTCTGGGGACAACCCCCGGCGAGAGGAGCGAGCGTTCCTACCGCTACGATCCGTCCGATCCCACGCCCTTCACCGGCGGCGCAAACGCCTTCGGTACGGTCAGGGGCGGCATTGTGCCCGATCCCGAGCCGAATTCGCGCCCGGATATTCTCAGCTTCGTCAGCGAGCCGCTGGCTGAGGACGTCACGCTGAACGGCCGCGTCGCTTTCCGGCTGCGCGTCAGAACCGACGGCGAGGACACGGCGTTCTTCGCGCGGCTGACCGTGCTGCGCAACGGTCGCTATCTGCCCGTTCAGGAATCGATCGCCACGCTGCGCCGGGAAAATCCGGGCTACGCCCCCGGCGACGAGGCCGTCGTCACAATGACCAGCGATCCGGCCTCCTGGCGCTTCTTCCGCGGCGAACGGCTGCGCGTTGACGTGGCCTCGGCCTGCTGGCCGATCTACGCCGCGCACGGCAACACGGCGGGCGACGTCGCCTGCCAGACGGAAACGCGCGCCGCCCTCAACACGGTGATCACCGGCCTGTCGTGCGTCACGCTGAGTCTTAATTGAACAAGCGATTCCATCCTACAACACATCAAAGGAGATATGCCAAAATGAAAGCCATCGTCAACGGAAAAATCATACTGCCCGATTCCATCGTCGAGGGACGCGCGCTGCTGTTCGACGAAAAGATCGCCGGCCTGAGCGAAACCGTGCCGGAGGGCGCGGAAATCATCGACGCGAAGGGCCGCTATGTCGCGCCCGGCCTGGTGGACATCCACATCCACGGCTATCTGGGCGAGGACACCTCCGACGGCAGCGTCGAGGGCATCCGCAAAATGGCCGAGGGCATCGTCAAGAACGGCGTCACCGCCTGGCTGCCCACCACCATGACCGTATCCTACGACGACCTGCGCCGCGCCTTCAACGCCGTGCGCGCGCTTATGGACAAAAAGAACAACCCGAAGGGCGCGCAGATCATGGGCGTTCACGCCGAAGGCCCGTTCATCAATCCCTCCAAGAAAGGCGCGCAGGCCGTGGAGTACATCCGGCCCGCCGACGCGCCCTTCCTGATCGAAAACAGCGACGTGATCCGCATCGTCACCATCGCCCCCGAAATGCCCGGCGCGCTGGACTGCATCCGCGAGGTCACCGAAAAGACCAGTATCCTCGTGTCCATGGGCCACACCGCCGCCAACTATGAGACGGCCAAGGCCGGCATCGAGGCGGGCGTGCGCCATGCCACGCACCTGTTCAACGCCATGACGCCCCTCAATCACCGCGATCCCGGCGTGGTCGGCGCGTCTCTGGCCGACGACCGCGTGAGCACCGAGCTGATCGCCGATACCTTCCACATCAGCCCCGATCTGTTCGGCCTTGTGGCCAAGGTCAAGGGCGACAACCTGATCCTGATCACCGACTGTACCCGCGCGGGCGGCCTTGAGGACGGCGAGTACACGCTGGGAGGCCAGCCGATCTTCGTCAAGGGCATCGAATGCCGCCTGGCCGACGGCACCATCGCCGGCAGCGTGCTCAAGCTCAACAACGCCATTCGCAATATGCGCGATCATACCAGTCTGCCGCTCGAGCAGATCGTGCGCATGGCCTCGATCAACGCGGCCAGGTGCATCGGCCTTGACAAGACAAAAGGCTCGCTGGAGGCCGGCAAGGACGCGGACATCATCCTCGCCGATGAAAATTTCGCCGTGTCCGAAACCATCATCGCCGGCGAAACCGTCTGGGCAGCCGAGTAAAATTCATCTCAAAAACACATCAGGCGCAATCAGGGACTCCGCTTTTTTCAAAAAAGTGGAGTCCTTTTTCTTGCCCTGCCGCATTTTCGCCACACTCTTCATCGATCGATAATCAACTTCATGAAATAATATGCGTAAATTTACGAATATGCGTTGATTTTGGCCGTATACCGCCGTATAATAGCTCCAATCCGACGGAGGATTCACGATGAAACGGCGCGACGCTTTCCGTGCCCTTCCACCGAAAGCAAAATCCCGCAAATTTACAATATAATAGAGGTGTATGTTGATGAATCGCACGTTGAAACGCCTGGCCTCGTTTCTGCTCGTCGCCGTTTTGACCTTCTCCTGCAGCACCGCTCTCGCCTGCACCGGCTATTATGTCGGCAAGGACGCCAGCGCCAGCGGCCACACCATCATCGGCCACACGGTTGACGCGTGGAACACCGCGCAGGCCAAGCAGGTCGTCTATCCGCACGTTGAAGAGAGCGGCCGCACCCTGACCGTGGGCAAGAACGAAATTCCCCTGCCAGACGTGACCTATCAGTACACGTCCACCCCCTTCATCGAGGGCATCTATGACAACGCCGTCGCCAATGAGATGGGCGTGACCATGACCGGCTCCGTCACCACCTATATCTCCGACGGCATCCGCACCGCCGATCCCTATACCGAGGACGGCGCGTCCGAAATGTGGATTTCCGGCTATATCGCCGCCGTCTCCGCCACGGCGCGCGAGGCCGTTGAAAATTACGGCAAGATCATGGAGACGTACGGCAGCTCCGAATCCAACACCTTCATGATCGCCGACCAGACCGAGGCCTGGTATCTGGAGAGCTATTCCGGACATCAGTGGGTCGCCGTGAAGATGCCCACCGACTGCGTCGCCGTGTTCGGCAACGAGTGTATGCTCGGCTCCGTGGCTGATTATGTCGAGGGCGAAACCCTGCTCCACTCCGAGGGACTGTTCACCGTGCCTGAGGAAGCCGGCCTGACCGTGCTGGACGAAGAGGGCAACGTCGATCTGTTCTCCACCTACTGCGGCAAGGGCAACCTGAACGCCGGCGCGAACCGCCGCACCTGGTATGGCCATGTGCTGCTGGCCCCCTCCACCGCGGGCGACTACGCCATGAAGACCCGCTATCCGCTGTTCTATCAGCCCGACGAGAAGGTCACCCTGAGCGACATTTTCGAGCTGACCCGCTCCCGCTTCGAGGGCACCGAGTGGAATCCCGAGGACACCGGCCGCCCCGACATCCGCGTGATCGGCATCGAGCGCCAGGTCAACTGCGGCGTGATCGAAATCTATGACGACCTGCCCGCCGCCATGTCCGCCGTCACCTGGACGACCGTGGCCAACGCCGAACATTCCGTCTATCTGCCGCTGTCCAACCTGATCACCGACGTGGCCGAGGCCTTCGACCACACGCCTGAGGGCTTCACCTCCGACAGCTACGGCTACGACCTGAGCTATGCGCACACCCACTTCAAGCGCCTGTGCGCCCTGAGCGAGCAGGATCGCGAGCACTACGGCACCGGCGTGCGCGCCTACTGGAAGAGCGTTGAGGACGCGCTGATCGCCGAGTATCCCTCCGTGCTGGAGGAGACCGCCAAGCTCTACGCCGAGGATCCCGCCAAGGCTGCCGAGTACATCACCAATTACACCGTCGAGAAGCAGGAAAAGGCGCTGGCCGACTGCGATACCATGTACGACGAGCTGACCTGGTACATGATCGCCAACACCAACACCATGACCTACAATTCCAGCCGCGGCGAGTTCAACACCTGGAAGAACTTCGTGCCCTCGCTGTCCCAGACCGAGGACGCCGCCAACTAAGCTGAAGCCCACAAAAGCCCCTCCGTTTCGTTCTGAAACGGAGGGGCTTTTCTTGGCGGACGCATAGGCGCTATAAATCTCCCGGTTCAACCGGAGCCAGAAAAAGGCCTTAGCAAAAATCATAAAACCGCACGGCAGACGCGGCTCCGCAGGAAAACGGCGCTCATTTCAACGCCCCATTCAGCGAACAGCTGCAAAACTGCGCCCCTTAACCGCCCCGTTCAACGGGCGGCTGTGATTTATCGGCCGCGCGTCGAAACACGCCCGAGACTAAACGGGCGTTTCGTCCGTTCAGCGTACGGAAGCCCTCGATTCAGCGCAGAAAGCGCGTCTCGCAAAAGAGCCATCCCCCGTCACGCGCTCCACATCTCTCGAATCCAGCCGCGCAGGAAATCGCACACGGCGCGGCTGTTGGTTTCCATGGCGTAGTGCCCCGCCGTGGGCAGCAGGTGGTATTCCGCCGACGGGAAATCGCGTTCGCGCAGCCGATGGGGAATCGAACCGCCCAGGAGCGCGTCGCGCCCGCCCCAGATGATCATCGCGGGCATGAAGAGCTTGCTCAGTTCGCCGGTATCCACCTTGTAGCCCGAAAGCAGCATATGCCGCACGATTTCCTCATGGCCGATCAGGCGCAGCAGCGGCCGCCGCAGCTCCTTCAGACGCTCCTCGGTCAGGGGCCGCGCATACAGACGCTCGGCCAGCCGCGCAAAGGCCTTCTCGGGCGCGATATGCCGCCGCATCCACGAGGCGATCACATTCTCAAAAAAGCGCCGCGACACCAGCGCCCGCACAGGCGGCGTCAGAAGCGAATACAGTATCGGGCTGACCATGAACAGCGACGAGGCCGAATCGGGCTGCTGCATGGCCATTTCGGCAATCGTACCGCACGCCGAGCCGTTGCCCATCAGATGCCAGCATTGCAGCTGCCCCTCCGATTGCAGATCCATCTCGTCCAAGAGGCCCCACATATAGCGCGCCCTGAGCGACTGCTCAATGGGCATATCCTCGCTGAAGGCGCTCTGCCCAAAGCCGGGCATATCGGCCATGACGCACAGACAGCCCGCCCTCAGCAGCTCCTGCACGATCAGCCGCCAGGACGAAATCGTCGCGCCGGGCGCGCTGAGCAGGAACACGCGATGGCGCACGGGGCCGTCCGGCCGCGCCGTGTCATAGCAGATCGACACGCCGCGAATGGTCATCCGCTGAACCGCCATGCGTCCTCACGCTCCTTTCATCGCGCCTGAATTTCAGTCCTATTTTAGCACAGATTGAGTCTGCGCGAAAGAGAAAATGTCTCTTATGCTCCACAAAACGCCAAAAATAACGACTTTTTTTCACTTTTTGACGGGTTTTCCGTCCAATATGCGCCTATTTTTAGGGCGGCGGCTCCTTCCGCGCGCCCGCTGCGCCGCAAAAGCGCTCGCCGAAATCAGGCCCTCCTTTCAGACATATGCCGCGCGCTTTCGCTTTATTGTTGCG
>SFOF01000127.1 GCA_004552515.1 Clostridiales bacterium | reverse complement strand
CTTTTTTCCGCCTTTCTATCGTATAAGAAGCCAGATTGCAAACTCGCAATCTGGCTTCTTTGACAGCCTGAAACGGGCCGCAATACCTTATCGATATTGCGGCCCGTTTTATTGATGCTTCTTTGTCTTGCGCGGAAAATCAGCCCAGATATTTCTCCGCCAGCTCTCCGATCAGCTCCGGAGAAACCGCGCGCTTTTCCGGACGGACGCGGCTGTGCGTCCACGCGCTCTCCCAATCGGCCAGCGCGGAATAGAATCCGTCGGCGCGCCACGCCTCGCGGCCCCGGTCGTCGGGCAGGCCCGCGTCGGTATAATCCGGGTGGCGGCGGATCATGTCGAAGAAGCGCTGCCAGCGCCCCATATAGAAGTCCTTAATCAGCCCCGCCCATTCCTTCCAGGCGTAGTCATAGAGCGTGCTGTTTTCCTCAAAGCCCCACAGCGTAATCTGCACGCGGGCGTTCCACTCATAGAGCGCCGCCTCCGCATCGGTGTGCGCGCAGGAAACCGCGCCGTCCAGCCATTTGTCAAGGCGCAGGCTGTCCGAGAGATACAAAAGACGATCCATATCGTCCAGCATCCCCATAAAGCGCGCCGACGCGCACTCGAACGCCGCCGCGTCGCGCGCCTCGATCGCCGCCGTCACGTGCGGATAGAAGCGCTGCGCCGCGTTCGAGATCACCTGCCGCATCAGATCAACCGCGTCGGCGCGATAGCCCGCCGTATCAGCGGGCGCGGAGAGCAGCAGCCGCACGGCTTCATTGAACTTCTCGGTATCGTAGGCGATCTCCATCTCCAGGCTGGGGCCGGACTTGCGCGGATGGATCGACGGGCGGGCGCAGACGATCGAGGCGCGCTCCACGCCGTCGGTACCGGGCGCGTAGGCCGATTCGCGCAGAAGCCGCCACGCCTTCACATGGGCGGGATGCGCGCCGCCGTAGCGCCGATCACAGTAGCCTTCCATCCATTTGTCCAGATCGACCGGCTCGGCGCGCGTGAGCATATCGTAGGCCAGCTCGTAATAGGCGACGTTGCGCTCGATGCCCTCCATGAACACGCCCGTGCCCACGCAGTTGGGGGCGACGGCGCGCGCCATGAGGAACGGATTGGCCGCCAGATGCGCCATGTCGCCGTGCGCGTTGACGTTGCCGCCGAAGTTGTTCAGCGTGCCGGTCACGAACGGATAGCCCCAGAAGCACGCGTCGTGCGCATAATCGCGCCAGCGCAGATCGAGCACCAGAACATGCTCCTTGGGCGCGGCCATGATGATGTCCTTACGCAGAGACCACGCCTGAAGCACCCATGTGTAGTTCTCGTCGTGCTTCTTGAGGATGTTCACGATGCCCTCGCCGACCGCGTGCAGATATTCCGGCGTGTCGACCGGCGGATAGCCCTCGTGGAACGGATCGGACGCGTAAAAGCCGTACGCGCCGAACAGCGCCTTTTCATGCCGCAGAAACGTCTCGCCCAGCCGCGCGAACAGCGGATCGAGCGGATCGATCTCGGCGGTAAAGCCGATGTTGTTCCATTCCGGCTTGAAGCGGATGTTGGCGTCCGGGAATTTCTCCTTGAACAGGCGCGGGCACAGGCCGGAGGGGCCTTGCATGATGGGCGTCATGCCCAGCTCGCGCATTCGGGCGATGATCCTGCGCCCCAGCGCGACGTGATCGTCGATCCAGCTCTTGGGCAGCGGCCCGCAGAAGCTCTCGATGTTGGTCAGCCACTGCCAGGCCAGAAACGCCGGCCCGCACAAAAACGAGCGCGCTTCCTCGTCGCTCAGGCCGAACTCGAGAAGCGTGTCGTACCACACGCCCTCGAGCCCCACCGTCATCAGCGGCAGATTGACGCCCGAAAGCGCCATGTGATCCAGCTCGCGCTCCCAGCGCGCCCAGTCCCACCAGACCATCGTGTAGGAAAACGTACAGTAGTTGAACGCGCTGCGGTATTTCTGAGGAACCGCGCGCGCAATCGTCCCCTCGGGACGCGGCAGCAGGGCGGGCAGGCGGTCAAGGCCGTCGCCCAGCCAGGCCAGATCGATCCCCGCGACCGTACGCAGATAGTCCCCCAGCGCGGCGGAGAGTGTCGATAGATCGCGGGCGCGCAGGCTGATCTTCCCCGCGCGCGCGGAGATCTCAAAGCCGTCCAGCGACGGCTCGATCTCCCAGACAAATTCGCCCGACCGGCCGGGCATCAGCCGTTCAATAAGCTCCTTCATAATCAGACAATCCTCCCGTGCGTATTTGGATATACGGATGCGAAGAGTTTCGCGCTCATTATAACCGCATAAGCCGTCCCTGTCAAGGCGGCGCGCCGTCTCACGGCATTGTTTATTGTCCGCGCCGCTCCTGCGCGGCATAGGCGCTGGGCGAAAGGCCCGTGTGCTTTTTGAAAAAGCGCGAAAACTCCAGCGGATCGTCATAGCCAGCGGCGCGCGCCGTCTCCGTCACGTTCTCGCCGGCGGCCAGCAGCTCCCGCGCGCGGCGCAGCCGACATTCGTTCAGAAATTGCCGGGGCGAGCAGCCGTAGGCCGCCATGAATATGCGGTAGAGATACGGCCCGCTCACGCCGATCTTGCGCGCCACATCGGCCACGGTCACGCGCGATGAGGCGTGATATTCGATACAGCTGCGCGCATATTCAGCGTATCCGGCGGCGGGGCTGGGCGCGGGCTTCTCGTGCGCGAGGTGCAGATCGAGCAGACGCATGAGCAGCGTCCAGTTCTTCAGCCCCTGCGGCCGCGCGTTCGAATGAAGGCCGACCCAGCGCTGCATATCGCGCACGTCGCTCACGAAATTGTAGTTGAATATGTGCGTTTCGGGATCCTCGTCGTAAAAGCGGAGGATCTGTTCGGGATCGGGCGCGGAAATGACCAGCCAGAAGAACGTCCAGGGATTTTTCTCATCGGGATGATATTCCTCCCAGTCGCCCGGCCGAATGATAAAGCCCTGCCCCGCGCGCACGCCATGGCCGTTGTAAAAGCCCGCGCCGGCGGTGCAATAGTGGATGATCGTGCTGTTTCGGCGCGCCGGGCCGAAGCGCGCCACGGCGGGATCGTCGCTCCAGCCCACCCAGTGAACGCAGATCGATAAGAACGTCTCGGATGAAAACATTTCGTGACGCATATCTCTCCCTCCCCTTCAGGTACGATTTTACCATATCGCCGCATGATTTTACAATAGCAATTCCGCTCAAATCGTTCTATGATAAAAACGCAATTCTACCGAAACGGAGCGCAACGCCATGACTGTATCCGAACGCTTTCTCAATATGGGCGAGCCGCTGCTCGCCGGCCTTTACGAAAACACCGACCGCGGCCTGTTCTACAGAAAGGCGCTGGGGCTGAGGCGCTATTACGAGGCCATGCCCGCGCCCGCCTATCAGCCGGGCCGGCTCTATCCCTCCGGCGCGCGGCCTTCCTCCGGCACGGTCGATCCCAACTACATGGGCGGCTACTGGTACGATATAAACGGGCTGCGCGAAAAGGATCGGGAAATGGCCGATCTGTTCGCCTCGTCCGAGTTTTTCCGCTATCATTCCTCCGTGCCGAAGGAGCACACCGTGGCGGGCGATATGTGGACGCACTCCATGCCCGACACGCAGCGCATACTCGCCGAGGGCTTTGATTCCTACGACGCGCGCATCGAAAAAATCGAGGACGGCGATCTCAGGGACGGCCTTGCCCACCTGCTGGCCGGCATCCGCAATTATCACGCCCGCTGCCTTGAGTATCTTGAATCGGTTCACGCCGAGCCGCGGCTGATCGAGGCGCTCAAAGTTGTGCCCTTCAAGCCCTGCCGCACGCTGTATCAGGCCATCGTGGGCTGGAATTTCGTGCTCTATCTGGACGGCTGCGACAACCTGGGTTCTCTGGCGCAGGGACTCATGCCCTATGACCGCGGCGAGGACGTGGAGGCGCTCATCCGCAATCTCTACGAAAATCTCGATGAAAACGGCGGCTATTCCATGCAGCTGGGGTTGGTCGAGACGCGCCTCACCGAGGTCTGTCTGCGCGCCGCGCACGGCCTGCGCCGCCCGATGATCGAGCTGTTCATCGACGAAAACACCTCCGATTCCGTCTGGCAGGCCGCGCTCGACTGCATCCGCTCGGGCGGCGGCTCCCCCGCGCTGTACAACAAAAAGCTCTATCTGGAGGGCTTTAAAAGGCGCTTCCCGCTCATCCGCGCGGAGGATCTCGAGAGAATGTGCGGCGGCGGCTGCACCGAGATGATGATCTCCGGCCTGTCCAACGTCGGCTCGCTCGACGCGGGCATCAATCTGGCGCTCATACTCGATCAGACCATGCCCGCGCTGCTCAAACACGCCGATACGTTCGACGCGTTTTACGAGGGCTATCTTTCCGCCGTTCACGAGGCGGCCGTGCGCGTGATGGACGGCATCGCCCAGTCCCAGCGCGACCGCATCGCGCTCTGCCCCGTGCCCATGCGCACGCTGCTCATCGGCGACTGCATCGACAAGGGGCTTGAGTACAACGCGGGCGGCGCGCGCTATCTGTGGAGCATTGTGAACTTTGCCGGCATGATCAACGTCATCGATTCGCTGCTGGTCATCCGCGACCGCTATTACGGCGATCAAAAGCGCGACGCCGCCGCCTTCCTCGCCGCGCTGAACGACGAGGACTTCCGCCGCGCCGCTAAAAATCACCCGCATCGCTTCGGCATCGGCGATCCCGACGCGGACGCGCTCTCGCACCGCTTCTCGCACGAAATCTTCGGCTATCTGGACGAGCAGACCACCGCCGTCGGCTGGGGCTTTCTGCCCTCGGCGATCCAGTTCCAGTCCTACGGCGGCGCGGGCGCTCATGTGGGCGCGACGCCGGACGGCCGCGCGTGCGGCTCCCCGCTGTGCGATTCGCTCACGGCCATATTCGGCAAGGACACAGAAGGCCCCACGGCGCTGCTGAAAAGCGTCGCCGCGCTCGATTTAAGAAACGCGCTGGGCACGCCGGTGGTCAACTTCACCATTCAGCCGCAGTTCAGCGACGCGGTGATCCGCGGCCTGATGACCGCCTATATAGCGATGGGCGGTATGCAGATCCAGATCACCTGCATCTCCCGCGAGACGCTGGAGGAGGCTTATCGCGATCCCGAATCGCACCGCAATCTGGTCGTGCGCGTGGGCGGCTATTCCGAATACTTCTATCGCCTGAGCGACGATTTGAAGCTCAAGGTGCTCGAGCGGACGTTCCAGAGCTGACTCTTCGCCTAAGGAAAACACGCGGCTTTCATTGCGAGGGCCGCGCTTTTTTTACGCGCGGGGGCTGTACGCGCGAAAAAAGTGTGCTATAATAGCGCTTGAATGGAATTTTTTGCGAAAGCTGGGATACACATGGAGCTTAAAGGCTGCAAAATCAACCTTCTGGGAGACAGCATTACCTTCGGCGTGGGCACGAGCGCGCCTGACAAGCGCTTCGGCGACCTGATCGCCGCGCAGTACGGCGCGATCGTCCGCAATTACGGCATCAGCGGCACGCGCATCGCCCGCCAGCACACGCCCACCGTGAGCTGCCCCGATTTCGACCGGCATTTCGTCAGCCGCGTGCCTGAGATGGATGCGGACGCGGACGTGATCGTGATCTTCGGCGGCACGAACGACTTTGGCCACGGCGACGCCCCCATCGGCACGATGTCCGACCGCGAGGACACGACGTTCTACGGCGGCCTGCACGCGCTCTATACCGCGCTGATCGAAAAATACCCCGCCGCGCGCATCGTCGTCCTCACGCCCACCCATCGCCTGAACGAGGACAATCCCCGCGGCGACGGCAATAAGCCCGAAGACGTGGGCCGGCTGATCGACTATGTACGCATCATCCGCGAGGTGGCCGAGTTCTATTCGCTGCCGGTGCTCGATCTCTTCGCCGCCTCCGGCATACAGCCGCGCGTTCAGGTGCTTCAGGAGCGCTATATGCCCGACGGCCTGCACCCGAACGACGCGGGAAACGCGCGCCTGGCCGAGGCCCTATCCGCCTTCCTCAAGGCGCTGTAATACAAAAGCAGGCAGCTTCTCCCGCGCATGGGAGGAAGCCGCCCGCTTTTTTTGCGCCTTACTTCTGCTCGTTGTTTTTCTCCAGATGCCGCTTCAGCGCGTCAAAGGATTCGTCGCTGATGTCGTGCTCCAGCTTGCACGCATCCTCGCGCGCCGTTTCGGGGTTGACGCCCAGCTGAATGAGCACGCTGGTGAGCACCTTGTGCCGCTCATAGATGTGCGCGGCGATGTCCATGCCCTTGTCGGTCAGCGTGATAAAGCCGTCCTTGTCCATGGTGATATAGCCGTTCTCGCGCAGCCGTTTTGTGGCGTAGCTGACGCTCGGCTTGGTCACGCCCAGCTCCATGGCAATGTCGATGGATCGAATATAGCCATGCACTTCCTTCATGATAAGCATGGCCTCGAGATAATCTTCAGAGGATTTGAGGATCTTCATGGGGAATCGCCTTCTTTCTGGGGAAACGCCGTCCG
>SFOF01000126.1 GCA_004552515.1 Clostridiales bacterium | reverse complement strand
TGGAATACGGAAAATACGGGATCCGCGTCAACGTCATTGCGCCCGGCTGGACGGACACGGGCGAGGCGCGGCTGGGCGCGAAGGAACCGACCTACTATCACATTCCGCTCAGGCGCTGGTGCCGCCCGGAGGAAATCGGGCAGGCCGCGCTGTTCCTGAGCGGGCCTTGGGCAGGCTCGATCACTGGCACTGTGCTGACCATGGACGGCGGCGCGAGCCTGATGAGCGACAGTCTGGACAAATACGGCTACGACAGTTGAGGAGGAAAAAGCATATGAGCGAGCTGAAGGGAATGTGCCCGATCATCGCCACGCCGTTTACGAAGACGGGGCTGGTGGACTACGATTCGTTTGAAAACCTGATTCGCGTGCTGATCGAGGGCGGCTGCCAGGCGGTGACGCTGTTCGGCATTGCCGGCGAATACTACAAGCTGACCGACGACGAAATGAAGAGGATGGCGCGCATCACCGTGGAGACCTGCCATAAATACGGCGGCACGAGCATCATCTCCGTGACGCAGCACGCCACGCAGGTGGCCGTGGAGCGCGCGAAATTCTATGAGGATATCGGCGCGGACAATCTGATGCTGCTGCCCCCGTTCTTCCTCAAACCCGGACAGGCCGCGCTGTATCGCCACATGAAGGCGGTCGGGCAGGCGGTGAATATTCCCGTTATGGCGCAGTACGCGCCGGAGCAGACCGGCGTGGCCATCCCCGCGCAGGTCTACGCCGATCTCTTCCGCGAATGTCCCAATATCAAGTATTACAAGATCGAGTGCAAGCCGGCGGGCGCGTATATCAGCAGCCTGCTCAATCTTACGGACAATCAGGTGGGCGTGTTCATCGGCAACGCGGCCTATCAGTTCATCGAGGGCTTCGATCGCGGCGGCATCGGCGCGATGCCCGGCTGCTCGATGTTCGATCTGTATCTGAAGATGTACAACGAATACATTGCGGGCGACCGCGCCGGCGCGGCCTGGACGCATACCAATCTGATCCTGCCCATACTCAACCACATCCGGCAGAACGTCGAGATGATCATCGCCTTTGAGAAGCGGATCCTCAGAAAGCGCGGGATCATCGCCTGCGATTTCTGCCGCGAGCCGGGCTTTGTGTCGGACGAGTATTACGACAAGCTCTTTGAAGAGCATTACGCGGCGATTGAGCCGTACTTTACATGGAGGGGATAAGCCGTGAACAACAACACATCGCCCGTCTGGAAGAAGCGCGGCACGCGGCAGGGGCTGCTGCGCAACGCGCTGCTCAAGGCCATGGGCTATACCGATCTGGATATTGAAAAGCCGATCGTGGGCATCATCAACACCTGGGCGGAGACGAACCCCGGCCATGTTCACTTCCGGCAGCTGTCCGAGGCCGTCAAGCGCGGCGTGTGGGCGGCGGGCGGCTTCCCGCTGGAGGTGAACACCATGTCGATCTGCGAGGTGTTCTTCGATCTCTCCAGCCTGATCTATCGCAATCTGCTCTCGATGACCACAGAGGAGCTGATCGCGCGGCATCCCTTCGACGGCGTTGTGCTGATCGGCGGCTGCGATAAGAACATTCCGGCGCAGCTGATGGCGGCGGTTTCGGCCAATAAGCCGACGATCTTCCTGCCCGGCGGCACGATGCTGCCCGGTTCCTATAAGGGCGAGGCGCTCTGCTGCGGCACGGACAGCTTCAAGCTCTGGACGCGCTACAACATGGGCGAAATCGGCATGGACGACGTGATCGCGCACGAGGGCTGCCTGTACGGCTCGGCGGGCGCGTGTCCCATCATGGGCACGGCGAACACCTGCCAGACGGTGACCGAGGCGCTCGGGCTGGCGCTGCCCGGGAGCGCGGCCTGCGTGGCGGTGTCGGCGGAGATGCTGCGCGTGAGCGAGATGACCGGCCGCCGCGCCGTGGGGCTGATTGAGGAAAACGTCTGCGCGCGGGACATCATTACGAAAAAGTCGATCGAAAACGCGATCCATGTGCTCATGGCCTGCGGCGGCAGCACGAATCTGCTGATCCACCTGAAGGCGATCGCCCGCCGCGCGGGCATACCGCTCGATCTGATGGAGTTTGACCGCATCAGCAACGAGACGCCGCTGCTGGTGAACGTCAAGCCGCATGGGCAGTACCCCGTGGGCGAGTTTGGCCGAGCGGGCGGCGTGCGCGCGGTGATGAAGGAGCTTGCGCCGCTTCTGCACGGCGACTGTCTGACGGTCAGCGGCAGGACGGTGGCCGAAAACCTTGCCTCGGCGGAGACGGCGTTTAACCGCGAGGTGATCCGGCCCTTCGACGATCCGATCCTGCCCTACGGCGGCATCAGCGTGCTTCGGGGCAATCTGGCGCCGGGCGGCGCGGTGGTCAAGCGGTCGGCGGCCAGCGCGCATCTGCTCAAGCACAGGGGGCCGGCCAGGGTGTTCGACGATCTGGCCGAGGCGGAAAAATATCTGCTGGACGAGAACAACGACATGACGTGGGACACGGTGATCGTGCTGCGCGGCTACGGCCCCAAGGGCGCGCCGGGTATGCCGGAGTTCGGCAATTATCTGCCGATCCCGAAGAAGCTGTATCGTCAGGGCGTGAAGGATTTCGTGCGCATCACCGACAGCCGGATGTCGGGCGGCGCGTTCGGCACGGTCATACTGCACTGCGCGCCGGAGAGCGCCGCGGGCGGCCCGCTTGCCGCCGTGCGCGACGGGGACATGATCGAGATCGACGTGGACAAAAATCTTCTGCGGCTGGACGTCAGCGACGAGGAGCTGGCGGCGCGTCTGAAGGCCGTCGTCCCGAAGGAGCATCCGGACATTACGCGCGGCTTTGTGCGCAATTTTATCGACAACGTTTTGCAGGCCGACGAGGGCTGCGATATGCGCTATATGTAAGGACGGATTGGCGGCCGTCGCCCGGGCAGGGCGGCGGTCGCCTTTTCATGCGCGAAAATCGCCGCCGCGCCCCGAAAAAATGACAAAATTCGGCCCGCTTTGTAAAAGGATGCTTTACGAAAAGGCTGCTGTGTGATATGATAGGGAACAGTATTTTTCTGGGAGGATGGAAACATGGAAAAAAAGGCGAGCAACTTTTCCGGCCAGCTGGGCTTTGTGCTGGCGGCGGCCGGAAGCGCCGTGGGCATTGGCAATCTGTGGCGCTTTCCCTATCTGGCGGCCAAGGACGGCGGCGGGCTGTTCCTGATCGTCTATCTGGCGCTGGTGCTGACCTTCGGCTTTACGCTGCTCACGTCGGACATCGCCATCGGGCGGCGCACGCAGGAGAGCGCCATCCGCGCCTACGCCAAAATCAATTCGAAGTGGAAGTTTCTGGGAATACTGACCTTCCTTGTGCCGGTGCTCATCATGACCTATTACGCGGTTATCGGCGGCTGGGTGACGAAATATGCGCTGATCTACGTCACAGGTCAGGCCGAGGCCGCGGCGCAGGACGGCTATTTCATGTCGTTCATCACGTCGCCGGTCGCGCCGGTGGTGTTCGCGCTTCTGTTCATGGCGGTTACGTCGCTGATCGTCTATAACGGCGTGGAGGGCGGCATCGAGCGCGTGTCCAAATACATGATGCCCGTGCTGCTGGTGCTGGTGATCTTTATCGCGGGCTATTCGCTCACGCTCAGGCGCGTGGACGAATCGGGCAATCTGCGCACCGGCCTTCAGGGGCTTTTGTACTACATTACGCCGAATTTCAAGGGCCTGACGGTCGGACGCTTCCTGCAAATTCTGCTGGACGCGATGAGTCAGCTCTTCTTCTCGCTCAGCGTGTCGATGGGCATCATGATCACCTACGGCTCCTATGTCAAGCCCGAGGTCGATCTGAACCACGCCGTCAATCAGATCGAGGTATTCGATACCGGCGTGGCGCTGATTGCGGGCGCGATGATCATTCCCGCCGTGTATGTGTTCACCGGCACGGAGGGCATGAGCGCCGGCCCGAGCCTGATGTTCGTCTCGCTGCCCAAGGTGTTCCACGCCATGGGCAAGGCGGGCGTGGCCGTCGGGCTGTGCTTCTTCGTTACGACGATCTTCGCCACGCTGACCTCCTGCGTGTCCGTTCTGGAGTCCATCGTGGCCAACTGCATGGAGATCTTTCATACCGGCCGCAAAAAGACCGTGCTCAATCTGACGATCATCTATCTGGCGCTGTCCGCCGTGGTCGCGTTGGGCTACAGCCTGTTCTATTTCGAGCTGCCGCTGCCCAACGGCTCGGTCGGCCAGCTGCTCGATTTGATGGACTACATCAGCAACAGCGTCATGATGCCCTTCATCGCGCTTTTGTCCACGATCCTGATCGGCTGGGTCATGACGCCCGACGAGATCATCGACGAGATGGAGCGGGGCGGCCGCACGTTCCGCCGCAAGAAGCTGTACGTCGTCATGATCCGCTATGTCACGCCGGTCATGATGCTGGTGCTCTTCCTCACATCGACCGGCATTATCAAGTGATTCCTGTAAAGAGAGAGGCGATGCGCTCGTCTCTCTTTTTGTGTGCCTGAAAAGGGGATCTTAGCGCGGCGGAGCATGAAAAGCGATTCGTAGGGGCGGACGGACGACCGGAGCGTGGGAGGGGCATGACAAAGGCTCCCGCATGAAACGGGAGCCTTGAATTTTCAGCGGCGATTGCGGCGGGCGGCTGCGGCGCGCTGGCGGGCGCGCTGGCGGGCGCGTTCACGGGCGCGCTTGCGGGCGCGGGCACGGACGCGGGCGTGATGGATCGCGAGGATGATCCGCACGCAGATCAGCACGGCCAGCAGCGCGGCGAGGGCGATGAGCAGCGTGTACACCCAGTCGGGAATTTTGCTCATCAGCGCGCCGAGATAGTCGGTCTTTTCGGCGGGCACGGCGGCAACGCTGCGGTCGGATACCAGCACGGCGGTGATGACGTCGCCGTCCTCAGGTGTGAACGTCAGCCGGCCGATGACGGTGCCCACCTCGATGGGCGCGATCAGATCGCGCGTGTACTCGATGGAGAGATGGTTTTTGAAATCCTCGAACAGCTCGTTCAGGCTGCCGACGTAGGCCATCTTTTCATAGGAGCCGGAGCGGTTGATCAGCGCGCTGAGATGGATGATGCCGCCGGAGGGATCGTCGGCGGGCGCGCCCGATATGGGCACGGTCAGGTTGAGCATATCGTACAGCTCGGAGAAGGTGTAGGTCTTATACTGGGAGAAGCCGTAATCGAGCAGGCGCGTCGCGTCCTGCCATTTGGCGGCGGCGAAGGTGGTGGTGCTCTTGAAGGCGACGCAGATCAGGCGCACGCCGTTTTTTTCAGCCGAGCTGACCAGACACTGCCCGGCGGCGCTGGTTGTGCCCGTCTTGACGCCGGTCGCGCCGCTGTAGCGATAGTCGCTGCCGTAGACCACCAGCATGTTGGAGTTCTGGATGGTGTATTCGTCGCGCATATTGGTGCGGTTCATCGTATACTGGCCGGAGCCGACGATCTTGCGCACGGCGGAATACTGCATGGCGGCCTGCGTGATGAGCGCCATGTCGCGGACGGTGGTGTAGTGGTCGTCGGCGGTGTAGCCGTGGGCGTTGGAGAAATGCGTGCCGGTGCAGCCCAGCTCCTGGGCGCGGGCGTTCATCATGTTCACAAAGCCCTCGATGCTGCCGCCGATGAGCACGGCCACGGCGTTGGCCGCGTCGTTGCCGGAGCGCAGCATCATGCCGTAGAGCAGATCCTGCATGGTCATTTCCTCGCCCACCTGCACGGGCACGACGGAGGAATCCTGCGGGATGTCGGCCGCCGCGTCGGGAATCTTGACAGCCTCGGACAGATTGGGGCAGTATTCCACGGCCAGCAGCAGCGTCATGATCTTGGTCGTGCTGGCCGGATTCATGCGCGTGTCGGCGTTTTTCTCCATGAGCACGCGGCCGTCATCCTGATTCATCAGCAGGAACGCCTGCGCGTAGAGCTGATCGGCGGTGAGCGCCTCGGGGGCCGACGCGTCGTAGGCCGGAACGGATTCGTCGAAGGGCGGGAGCGTCGGCGCCGGCGTGGGCGTGGGCGAAGCCTGGGCGGACAGCGCGGCGAGCAGCATGACGAGCGTCAGGAGCGCCGCCCGGACGCGAATAGAATATGAGCGCATGATTCGATGATCCTTTCTGCACAAAATGAAACAGCCCTGGCGTCGCGCGCCGATCCTCGGACGGGGCCGGGCGCGCCGGCTGCAAGCATAAATAAAGATATATACACTATACCACCAAACGGCGGATTTGTACAGGGGCACGGCGCGTCAAATTTCGGCGCGATCAAATACTATGTAGACGCAAAAAGCGGCGTGCCGGTTTTTTTTGGCAGGGCGGATTCTCGATAAAAGAGCGTAAAATTGTAATATTTTTTTCATTTTCCATTGAAATTGTGACGTTTTAAGGCTATAATAAATGACAAGAGTCTATGGCTGAACAAATGAGGAGGACGGCGCCGTGGCAAGAAGAATTCTGTTGGTGGACGATGAACCGCTGATCGTCAAGGGCCTGAAATACAGTCTGGAGCAGGAGGGCTATGAAACCGAATCGGCCGCCGACGGCGAGGAGGCGCTGACCCGGTTTTTTGGAGGGCAGTTTGATCTGATACTGCTGGACGT
>SFOF01000125.1 GCA_004552515.1 Clostridiales bacterium | reverse complement strand
ACGCTCGAGGCAGGCCTTCCGCCCAGCGAGGCGATCAGTTCCTCCGCTTCGGTGCGGGAGAGTGTTTGCAGCGTGCCGGTCACGACGATGCTCAGCCCGTCGAACGCGCCGCCCGCCGCCCTTTGCCGTTCGCGGGGCGCGACGCGCTGAAGGAGCCGATCCAGCTCCTGCGCGTTGGCCGCGTCGGCAAAAAAGTCAATCACGCTGCCCGCCACAATATCGCCCACGTCATCCAGCGCGACAAGCTCCTCCGCCTTCGCGTTTCTCAGCGCGCCGATGCTGCCGAAGGCGCTGGCCAGATCACGCGCCGTCTTGCGCCCGACATTCGGAATCCCCAGCGCGAATATGAAGCGATCCAGTTCGCAGTCGCGGCTCTTGTCGATGGCGGCGATCAGATTGCCCGCCTTGGTTTCGCCGAAGCGATCGAGCGCGGAGAGCTGTTCCTGCGTAAGGTCGTACAGGCTGCTCGGCTCGGCCACGCCCAGCGCCCGATAGAGCTGCGCGGCGGTCTTTTCGCTGAAGGTGTCGATGTCCATGGCCTCGCGCCCGGCGTAATGGCTCAGCCGCATGACGATCTGCGGCTCGCAGCCGTCGCGGTTGGGACAGTACAGATGCGCGCCCTTCTCGATCAGCTTTGCGCCGCAGGCGGGACACTGCGTCGGCTTTTCCACATCGCGCTCGTCCGCTTCAAACTCGTCCACGCGCCCCATGATCTCGGGAATGACCTCGTTCGAGCGGCGAATCCACACCTTCGCGCCGATGCGCACGCGCTTGCGCTCTATGTCGCCCCAGTTGTTGAGCGTCGCGCGGCGGATGGTCGCGCCGGCCAGCTCGACGGGATCGAGATGCGCCAGCGGCGTGAGCTTGCCCGTGCGGCCGATCTCCCAGGTCACGTCGCGCAGATAGGTCGTAACCTCCTCGGCCTCGAACTTGTAGGCCACCGCCCAGCGCGGGAACTTGTCGGTATAGCCCAGCGCGCGCCGCGTCCCGTAATCGCAGATATCGACCACGGCGCCGTCGATCATGTAGTCGAGATCGCCGCGCGTCTCCTCAATCTGCCGGATCGCCGCGATCACGCCCTCGATGTCGTCCGCCCACAGCTCGCAGTCGGACACGGGGAAGCGGTTTTCGCGCAAGAAATCCAGCATTTCGCGGTGATCCACAAACGCGCGCCCCTCGATATAGTCCACGCCGTACATACTGGCCGACAGCTTCCGGGAAGCCGTGACCTTCGGATCGAGATTGCGCAGCGCGCCGGCCGCGGCGTTTCGGGGGTTCTTGAGCGGCTCGGCGGCGGTCTTATTGTAGGCCTCGAGCGCGCTTAAACGCATATAGCACTCGCCATGCACCTCCATGCGCCCTTTGTAGGGCACGGTCATGGGGATCGAGCGGATCGTCCTGACCTGCTCGAGGATGACCTCGCCCACCTCGCCGTTGCCGCGCGTGGCCGCCTGAACGAGCAGGCCGTTTTCATAGGTCAGATTGATGGTCAGTCCGTCGAATTTGTGCTCCACAACAAATTTGAGCGGCGGCAGAGCCGCGCCGGCCTCGTTGGCCTCCTGGCGCAGCTTCTCCGCCCGCGCCGCCCACGCGCGCACAGCCTCGATCGACTGCGCCTTGTCCATGCTCCACAGCCGCGCGATGTGCCGGTGCTGATCGAACGTGCTCAGCGGCTCGCCGCCCACGCGGTGCGTCGGCGAATCGGGCAGCGTTACGCCGGTTTCGCCCTCCATCCGAACGAGCGCATCGTACATTTTATCCCATTCGCCGTCCGAAATGGTGGGGTTGTCCAGCACATAATACTGATACGCCGTCTCGTTGAGCCGGTCGACCAGCGCGCGCATTTCGTCCAGATTCACCGTCATTCCGCCTTTCCGTCCAGCCGCACGACCGGCGCCAGCTCGGCGGCGAAGGTTTTCTCCGTGCCGTCGTCAAAGCGGATGGTCATGCGCTTATTGTCGTCATACAGAAGCAGCACCGTGCCCTCGCCGAAGCGATTGTGCCGCACGCGGTCGCCCTTTTTGAAGATCGCCGCGCCGGGCGTCTTAAACGCGCCCATGCCCTTTTTAAGCCCCGGAATATCCAGCGGCGAGCGGCTCTGCGGCTTTATGCCGCCTGCCGGCTGCTGCTGTGCGGGCCGGGCCGCCAGACGCGCGCCAAAGCCCGTCTGCTGAGGGCGGCGCATTCCGAAATTCGCCGCTTCCCTCGGCGCGCCCAGCCGCGTCTGGGGGCGAACAGCCGCGTTCGCGTCCTCGATCAGGCGCTGCGGGATTTCGTCCACAAAGCGGGAGCGCATATTGACCTGCCGGCTGCCATAGAGCGCGCGGGTCTGCGCCCAGCTCATGCACAGGCGCTTGCGGGCGCGCGTAATGCCCACATAGCAGAGGCGGCGCTCCTCCTCCATCTTTTCATCGTCGAACAGCGCGCGGCTGGTCGGGAAAACGCCGTCCTCCATGCCGGTCAGGCACACCAGATTGAACTCCAGACCCTTGGCGGAGTGCAGCGTCATCAGCGTGACCGCCTGAACGCTCTCGTCCATGCCGTCCAGATCGGTCACCAGCGCGACGTTCTCGAGGAAGCCGGAAAGTCCGCCCTCAGGCTCGCGCGCGACGTATTCCTTCACGGCGGTTTCAAGCTCGGCGATGTTCTCCAGCCGGCTTTCGTTGTCCTCGTTTTCTACCTTTTTATATTGCTCCTCGTAGCCGGTCGCGTCGATCACGCGGCGCAGCAGCTCGTCGGGCGGCATCGTCTCGCAGGCCAGGCTCAGCTCCTCCATGAGCGCCGTGAACTTCTGAATGGCCGCCTTGGCGCGCGCGCCCAGCTCAGTTTCCTCTGCGCTCATGGCCGCCATGATGAGGGACATATCCTCCTGGGCGGCATAATCGGCCAGCGCATCGACGGTGCTGTCGCCGATGCCGCGGCGCGGCTCGTTGACCACGCGCCGAAACGCCACGTCGTCGGCGGGATTGACCAGCAGGCGCAGATAGGCGATCAGATCCTTGACCTCCTTGCGCTCATAGAACTTCACGCCGCCATAGACGCGATACGGTATGCCCGAGCGCACCAGCGCTTCCTCCAGCACGCGGGACTGCGCGTTGGCGCGGTAGAGAATCGCCGCGTCGCCCGCGCCGCCGCCGCTCTTCTTCCAATTTTCGATCTGGCGGCACACCCACGCGGCCTCGTCGCGCTCATCCTGCGCGCAGTACAGGCGGATCTTGTCGCCTGCATCCGCTTCCGTCCAGAGCGCCTTTTCCTTGCGCCCGGCGTTGTGCGCGATGACCTGATTGGCCGCGTCAAGAATGTTGCCGGTCGAGCGGTAGTTCTGCTCGAGCTTGACGACGAAGCAGCCGGGGAAATCCTTCTCGAATTCGAGAATATTGCGGATATCCGCGCCGCGCCAGCCGTAAATGGACTGATCGTCGTCGCCCACGACGCAGACGTTCTTCTTCTCGCCGGCCAGCAGGCGCACCAGCTCGTACTGCGCGAGGTTGGTGTCCTGATATTCGTCTACCAATATATAGTCGAACTTGCCCCTGTAATATTCCAGCACCGGCGGATGCGCCGTGAGCAGCTCCATGGTCTTCATGATGAGGTCGTCGAAATCGAGCGCGTTGTTGGCGCGCAGCGTCTTTTCATAGCGCTTGTAGACCTCGGCGATTTTGGCGGCGCGCATATCGCGTCCCGATTCCTTCAGCCACTCGGAGGGCGTCAGGAGCCGGTTTTTCGCGTCGGAAATGATCGACTTGATCTCGCGCGGGGGATACATCTTGTCGTTCAGGTTCAGCTCCTTGACAAGAGATTTGATCACGCCCATCTGATCGTCGTCGTCATAGATCGAGAAGCTGCGCATATAGCCCAGCTTTTCAATATCGCGGCGCAGTATCCGCGCGCAGCAGGCGTGGAACGTGGACACCCACACATCGTCGGCGCGGTCGCCCACCAGAGCGTGGATGCGATCCTTCATCTCCCGCGCGGCCTTGTTGGTGAACGTGATGGCCAATATCGACCATGGCGCGCGCCCCTGCTCGATCAGATACGCCACGCGATGGGTCAGCACGCGCGTCTTGCCCGAGCCGGCGCCGGCCAGCACCAGCAGCGGCCCCTCCGTGTGCAGCACAGCCTCCCGCTGAGGCGCGTTGAGCAGCGACAAGTCAATCATGGTCTTCGCCTTTCTCCAGCCGCTCGAGCACCGTGCGATAGCCGCCCGCGCCGTACACCAGGCAGCGGTTCACGCGGCTGATCGTGGCCGTGGACGCGCCCGTCTGCTGGGCAATATCGCTGTATGTCATCTGGCGGCGCAGGAGGCGAGCCACCTCCAGCCTCTGCCCCAGATCCTGCATTTCCCGAATCGTGCACAAATCGCTCAGCAGGCTGCGCGCTTCGTCCTCCGTTTTGAGCGACAGAAGCACCTCGGTCAGCAGCTTGAGCTGCTCCTCGTTGATCATGGGCTGCATATTCTGTGTCCTCCGATTCCATAATGATACATATTAACTTTATCACAGCGGCGTGTGAAATGCAAGGGTTTCATGTGATTTTTCATCCTGTGTTCGTTTTTTTTGCGTGCAAAAGGAGCGCCGACGCCCGCTGCGCCGCGCTCCTTTCCCTTTGTCTAGACCAGCTTGCCGCCGCTCTTGCGCACCACGGGGAACGTGAGCACAAAGCACGCGCGCCCGTCCCGCGATTCCGCTCTCACGCCCGCGTCGCCGCCGAAGATCAGCTGGAAGCGCTGATTGACGTTGCTCAGCCCGATATGCTGCGCCGCGCCGATCACATCCCGCTCCAGCAGCCGATTGAGCCGCTCGACCTCCTTTTCGTCCAGCCCCACGCCGTCATCCCAGACGATGATGCGCGCCGTCTCGCCGTCCATCTCGCCCCGCACGCCGATATGCCCGCAATAGTGCAGCGGCCTCAGCCCGTGATTGACCGCGTTTTCGATCAGCGGCTGAAGCGAGAGCTTGGGCACGCAGACGTCCAGCATCTCCGGCGGCACGCTGATCTCGATCTGCACGCGGTTCTTGTAGCGGAAAGCGATCAGCGTCATGAACAGGCGGATGTGCTCCAGCTCCTCGTTCAGCGGCGCGAGATAGTTGTCGCCCGTCAGGCTGACGCGCATCAGCGCCGCGAAGTCCTCCAGCGCCTTCACCGTCTCGCAATCCGTCCCCATGATCTGCGCGACGGAGCCGGAGAGCGCCATGAGCGTATTGCTGATGAAGTGCGGATTGATCTGCGCCTGAAGCGCCACGATCTGGGCGCGATTGAGATTGGCCATATGCTGATTGAGATCGCCCTGCAAATCGCGGTTGCTCTTCTCCTGCGCCTTGACGCGATCCCGTATGAAGGCCATCTCGTCGGCGAGACGCTGCCGTCCGTCGCCGAGGCCGAGCGCGTCGGAAAGCGAACGGATCGGCTGATAGCCCAGGAGCGCCAGCGTCATGGCGGTCACAAGACTGAGCAGGAGCGACATCGCCGCGCTGACAGCGGTCAGCTGACGGCTCATGCGCGTCTGCGCGGCATAGCGTCCCATGGGCGACAGATAGATATACTTGAGGCCGCTCTCGCTCGACTCATAGCTCGAGACGACGAACTGCGTCCCCCAGAGCATCGCGCTCTCGCTGTAATTGCCCCCGCGCGCCGCGAACTGCTCGAACTCCGCGCGGTCGTAGGCCTCGTTGCGCAGAAGCCTGCGCTCGTCGATATAGAACAGATCGCCGCTTTTCATATCATAGGCCGCCAGCAGCGGCTCCTCGCCCTCGCGGCGATAGCAGCCCGAGCCGAGATGATTGCCCAGCGCCTCCATGTTGATATTGACGACGACGCAGCCGCGCCCCGGCGCGCCGCCGACCGGATAGACCAGCCGCACAATCCACGGAAAGTTCTGCTCACTCGCGCGGACGGCCGTGACATAGCAGCGCTCGTCCATGGCCTTGTAGGCGGTCATCCATGAGGATGAGCGCACGGCCTCGCCCTCCTCAACCCCCTTGGCCTGAAGCACGAGATCGTGAAGGAAGCCTTCTCCATCACCAAGGAGGCCCGCTTCCAGATTCTGGACGCCATCATGCTCAAGGCCATTGCCGAGCCCCGGAAGGAGCTGGCCAAGTCCGCCCCCAAGATGATCCAGATCAAGATCAATCCCGACAAGATCCGCGAGGTCATCGGCTCCGGCGGCAAGGTCATCCAGAAGATCACCGCCGACACCGGCTGCAAGATCGACATCAACGACGACGGCAGCATCTTCATCGCAAGCTCCGACATCGAGGCCTGCCGCGCCGCCCGCAAGACCATTGAGGACATCGTGTTTGAGCCCGAGGTGGGCGCCCTCTACTACGGCGAGGTCAAGCGCGTGATCTCCAACCTGGGCGCTTTCGTGGAACTGGTTCCCGGCAAGGACGCCATGTGCCACATCAAGGACCTGGAGTTCAAGCGCACCGAGAAGGTGGAGGACGTGCTCAACGTGGGCGACAAGACCTGGGTCAAGTTCACCGGCATCGACGAGAAGGGCCGCTGGAACATCTCCCGCAAGGACGCGCTGAGAGAGCGCGGCGAGGCATAAGCCAAAACAAACAGCAAACATCAAGCGGCAGAGTAAATAAATACC